>CANJXQ010000020.1 GCA_947478805.1 Betaproteobacteria bacterium
GCCCACCCAGGTGCGAGCCTGGAACCCGGGGATGGTCTGCGCCAGCGCCGGCACGCCCGGCGCAAACTGGGAAGGTTCGGGGCTCGTCACCGCCAGTGCACGCAGGCGGCCGTTCTGGACGAAGCCCATGACATTGGCCGACAGATTCGCGAACATCACCTGCAGCTGGCCGCCCACCAGGTCGTTCAGTGCCGGGGCATCCCCCTTGTAGGGAATGTGGGTCATCTGCGTGCCGGTCGCCAGCTTGAACATCTCGGCCACCAGGTGCGCAGAGCTGCCCGGTCCGGCGCTGCCGAAGGCGTACTTGTCGGGCGCTTCCTTCAGGATGCGTGTGAGGTCGGCGACCGATTGCGCCGGCACCGACGGATGGACCACCAGGATGGTCGGGTAGCTTGCCAGGAGCGTGATGGGCGCGAAGTCCGCCACGGCATCGTACGGCAGTTTCGAATACAGGCTGACATTGATGGCGTGCGTGCCGATCGAGCCGACCCCGAGGGTGTAGCCGTCGGCCGGGGACTTGGCGATCATCTCCGTGCCGACGATGCCGCCCGCGCCGGCGCGGTTCTCGACCAGCACGGGCTGGCGCCAGCCCTCGGAGAGGTTCTGCGCCACCAATCGCAGCATGATGTCGGATGGTCCGCCGGGGGCGAAGGGCAGGATGAATTTCACCGGCTTGGACGGGAAGGCGGCAGGCGATTCCTGTGCCGCGGCGTGCGATGGCAAGAGCAGCGCCAACGCTTGAACCACGATGGCCAGTGCTGTTGCCCCTGTTGACCAAGCGGAGCAGGTCCTTTTCATTTGCATGTGGCGTACTCCTGGGTCATTTGTGATCGCGCGGCCATTCTAGGGGCGGTAACCGATGGCGCGCGAAATTTCTTCCGCCGTGTCCTTGACCAATCCCGCCCAAGCCGTTTTCATTCTTTCCGCAGGCGCCGATACCGACAAGCCGGCAACGAGCGCGCCGGTATCGTCGCGAATGCCGGCGCCAATGCAGCGCACGCCGAGTTCGGCCTCCTCGGCATCCACTGCATAGCCCTGGCGCCGGATCTTTTCCAGTTCCCGCTCTAGCGCCACGATGCTGGTGAGGCTGTTGCGCGTATGCGCCGGCAGCTTGGTGCGATCGGCGTAGGCGCGAAGCCCTGCGGCACCATCCTCCAACAGGAAAATCTTGCCGACCGCGGTAATGTGCAAGGGCGCTCGCGCCCCGATGATGTTGACCACGCGCATGAGGGCGCGTCCGGCCGAAGTTCGCTCGACATAGACGATTTCATCGGCATGCCGCACCGACAGGTTCACTGCCTCGCCGATGGCGGAGTGCAGCCGGCGCATGTATGGCAGCGCCTGCTCGCGCACGCTGATGCGCGCCTTGACCAGGTTGCCCAGTTCAAGCAGGCGAATCCCCAGCCGGTAGCTGCCTTGTTCCACCCGCTCAACCATGCCGGCGCTGACCAGCGCCGCGAGGATGCGATGTGCCGTGGAAGGATGCAGCTTGGTCGCCTGCGACAGGGACTTCAACGCCACCGCTTCCGAATGGCGCGCGAGTTCATCGAGCAGCAAAGTCATGCGGCCAATGACCTGGATCGAATTCTTTGATTCCGGCTCGGGCATACGCGCTACCTGTCTGCAGCGATGGGATGGCGCCGATTCTACGCCGAGGGCCATCTGCCTGTAGATGTGGACTCGCCGCAGATCGGCCAAGCTTGGAATGGCGGTCGCGGGATCAGCCTGTGGGCTTTGAGCACAGGCCCAATGCTACACTGGCACCTCTCGACTCAACCCCTTCACGCGAGTACGGCAGATGCGCGTAGGCCTCTTGGTCACTTGTCTGGTGGATATGATGCGGCCGAGCATTGGCTTTGCGGCATTGAACCTCCTGGAGTCGGCAGGCTGCACGGTGGTGGTTCCCGAGGGCCAGACCTGTTGCGGCCAGCCGGGCTGGAATTCGGGGGATCGCGCCGCCGCGAAGGCGCTCGCCGAAAAATTGATTGCGGAGTTTGAAGACTGCCCCTGGGTCGTGGCGCCGTCGGGATCTTGCGCCGGCATGATACGCACGCACTACCCGCAGTTGTTCAGCGACAGCCCGGCGATGCTCGCGCGTGTGCGCGCCCTGTCCGAGCGCACCTACGAACTCACCGATTTTCTGGTGAACGTCGCGCGCGTTCGCGAGGTTCCCGGAACCTACGCGGGTTCGATCACATACCACGACGCCTGCTCCGGTTTGCGCGAACTCGGCGTCAAGGCGCAGCCGCGGCAGTTGCTTGCCACGATGGCAGGCCTGACCCTGAAGGAGATGACCGGCTGCGAAACCTGCTGCGGATTCGGCGGCACCTTCGCGGTCAAGTACAGCGACATTTCCACGCAAATGGCGGACGCGAAGTGCGACAACATCGTTTCCTCGGGTGCCGATGCCGTGGTGCTCGGCGACCTGGGTTGCATGCTCAACATCGAGGGGCGGCTGCGCAAGCGCGGCGATGCGACTCGGGTGCTGCATGTGGCCGAAGTCCTCGCCGGCGATGCGCCCGGCAACAAGGTGAAGCGCTCGACGTGAAAGTCCAGTCGATCCATTTCCGGGCGCGCGCGGCCGATGCCATGGCCAACCCGGTGTTGCAGCAGAACCTCGGCCGGTTTGCCTCGGGCGGCCTGGGCAAGCTGCGCGCCGACGCGGTGGCCGACTTCGGGCCGCAGGCATTCGAGGAATTGCGCGAGGCTGCAAGGGCAATTCGGGAGCGTTCGCTGACTCACATGGACGTGTGGATTGCGCAGTTCGAGCGGGAAGCGTCGCGTCGCGGGGCCACTGTCCTGTTTGCCGAAACTGCAGAGGATGCCCGCGACCTGGTGCTGGAGATTTGCGCGAAGCACGGCATCAAGAAGGCGGTCAAATCCAAATCCATGCTGTCCGAGGAGGTCGGCCTAAACGAGGCGCTTTCCGCGGCGGGCGTGCAGCCGGTCGAGACGGATCTCGGCGAATACATCATCCAGCTGGCGAGCGAGGCCCCGTCGCACATCATCGCGCCGGCAGTCCACAAGAGCCGCGATGAGGTCTCCGATCTGTTCGAGCAGCACCATGGCAAGCCGCGCACCAGCGACATCCCGCAGTTGACGCGGGAAGCCCGCGAGGCGCTGCGCGCGCATTTCCTGAGCGGGGACCTGGGCATCTCGGGGGGGAACTTCCTCGTCGCAGAGACCGGTTCGGGCATCATCGTCACCAACGAAGGCAATGGCCGCATGGTGACGACGCTGCCGCGCGTGCACGTGTGCATCACGGGCATCGAGAAGGTGATCCCGACGCTCGAAGACCTGTCGACGCTGCTGCGCATCCTGCCGCGCTCGGCCACCGGCCAGGCCATCTCCAACTACGCGAGTTTCTTCACCGGCGCGCGCGGGGAGGGCGATGCCGAGGGGCCCGAGCACATGGTTTTCATCCTCGTGGACGGCGGCCGCACCAACCTGATCGGCACCGAGCTGCAGGACATGCTGCGCTGCATCCGTTGCGGCGCCTGCATGAACCACTGCCCGGTGTATCGCACCGTGGGCGGGCATTCCTACGGCTGGGTCTATCCCGGGCCGATGGGGGCCGTCCTGACGCCGGCCTACGTCGGGCTGGAAAACGCCCTGGACCTGCCCCAGGCGGCCACGCTCTGCGGTGCCTGCTCGGTGGTGTGCCCGGTCAAGATCCCCTTGCCCGACCTGATGCGCACGCTGCGTGAACAGCAGGTCGAGCGCGGCCTGCGCCCACGCGCGGAGCGGTTGGGGTTGAAGCTCTGGTCATGGTTTGCGCAGCGGCCCAGGCTCTATGCCATCGCGACGCGCCTGGCGGTGTGGGCAATGCGCTTCCATGCCGACAGGAGCGGCATGATTTACTGGATGCCGTTTGCGTCGGGCTGGACGGGATCGGGCAAGGCCGGTGAGGGGCGCTTCCTCCCGGCACCGGCGGGTAGGACGTTTCGGGACCTGTACGCGCGGCGCAAGCGCGGCGGCTAATGCCGACCATTGGTCGGGAATTTATATCTAAATTGATATAGAAAAAGTCTGTAGATGCCCGATGCGCTGGCATCGGAAAAACAAAATGTTGACGAATTGGGGAGTGTCGCCGGGCCGGCCCGGCGTCACAGCCAGCGCGCGCGCCGGAAGCGCCAGAACAGGTACACGTCGATGATGACCATCACCGTCAGCGCCAGCGGGTAGCCCCACACGGACTCCAGTTCAGGCATGTGCTTGAAGTTCATGCCGTAGATGCCGGCAATCATGGTGGGGATGGCCACCAGGGCGGCGTAGGCCGCGAGGCGCTTGGTGGTTTCGTTCTCGCTGGTGGTGATCAGCGCCAGGTTCACCGACATGGCGGTGACCACCATGTCGCGCTGCGAATCGATCGACTGGTTGAGCCGCACCAGGTGGTCGTAGACGTCGCGGAAATATTCCTGCGTGCTGCTGCAGATGCTGGGCACCCGGCCGCCGAAGAGCTTGCTGGTGGCCTCCAGCAGCGGCGCAATGGCGTGCTTGAGCACCATCAGTTTCTGCTTCAAGCCATAGAGTTCCTCGACGTTGGTGCGGCCCGATGCGTTGGCGAACATGCGCTCCTCGATCGCCTCCAGCTCGGTTTCCAGGGCGTCCAGCTTTGGAAAGTAGCGATCGACGATGGTGTCCATGAGCACATACAGCACGAAGGCCGAGCCTTCCTTCAGGAGGTGCGGCTCGCGCTCGCAGCGCGCGCGCACTTCGGCAAAGCCCTTGGAAGTCCGGTTGCGCACCGTGAGCACGTAGTTGGGGCCGACGAATACGTCCACTTCGCCCACGTGCAGTTCGCCATCCTTCAATTCGACGGTGTGCATGACCGCGAAGAGCGAATCACCGTACTCCTCGATCTTGGGGCGCTGGTGGCCATGGCGGGCATCCTCGACCGCCAGTTCATGCAGGTCGAATTCGTGCTGCATGACCGAGAGCTCGCCGGGGCCTGGATCGACCAGCGCAACCCAGACGAAGCACTCCGGGCGATGGACATATTCATGGATCTCGTCCGGCTTGATGTCGGCGAGCTTGCGGCCTTCCTGGTATGCGGCGCAGTTGGCGAGCATGCGTGGTCCCTTCGCGCTGATACAGAGGGAGCTTCCCCGATGTTGTCCTCGGATGTTATCCCCCAATGAGTGGCAATGATAACAACCGCAGGGGCGTGGGTGGCCTATCCGCTAAAATAGCGCCGTTTACCACCGACTTGCGATCAGGCCATTGATGGACACTTGGAAACCCAGCGTCACCGTCGCCGCCGTGATCGAGAAAGAGGGCCGCTTCCTGCTGGTGGAAGAGCACTCGGACGGTCGCCAGGTGTTCAACCAGCCGGCCGGCCACTGGGAGCCCGGAGAAACCCTGGTCCAGGCCTGCGCGCGCGAAGCGCTCGAGGAGACGGCGCATGCCTTTACGCCGCAGCAGATCACGGGCATCTATCGGTGGCACCACGCTCCATCGGGAACGAGCTTCCTGCGTTTTGCCTTCTGCGGCATTGCGGGTGCGCTCGATCCGGCCCGGTCGCTGGATCGCGAGATCATCCGCGCGGTGTGGCTGACGCTGGATGAAGTGCGAGCGCTGCAAGCCCGTCATCGCAGCCCCATGGTGATGCGCTGCATCGAAGATTACATCGCCGGGCGACGCTATCCGCTCGAACTCCTGACGCATCTGGAATAGGGCAGCGATGAGCCTCGTCAGCGCATCGGATGCCCGTGTCGTCGTGGGCATGTCCGGCGGGGTGGACTCCGCCGTGGCGGCGCTGCTCTTGAAGCAGGCGGGCTTTGCCGTCACCGGCCTATTCATGAAGAACTGGGAGGATGACGACGACGACGAGTACTGCTCGACGCGGCAGGATCTCATCGACGTTGCCTCCGTGGCCGACATCATCGGCATCGATCTGGATGTGGTGAATTTCGCCGCCGAATACAAGGACCGCGTGTTCAGTGAATTCCTGCGCGAGTATGCAGCCGGTCGAACGCCCAATCCCGATGTGCTGTGCAATGCGGAAATCAAGTTCAAGGCCTTTCTCGATCACGCCGTCGCGCAGGGCGCATCGTGCATCGCGACGGGGCACTACGCGGGTGTTCGCGAACGCGACGGCCGCTTCGAGCTGCTGCGGGCGGCCGATGGCAGCAAGGACCAGAGTTATTTCCTGCACCGGTTGACGCAAGCGCAGCTCTCGCGCGTGATGTTTCCGCTCTCCGGGCTGAAGAAGACGGAGGTGCGGCGCATCGCGAAGGAGGCGGGACTGCCGGTGCATGCGAAGAAGGACTCGACGGGCATCTGCTTCATCGGCGAGCGCCCGTTTCGCGAGTTCCTCAACCGATACCTGCCGAAGGCGCCCGGTGACATGCGCACGCCGGAGGGGCGCTGCGTGGGCAGGCATATCGGACTGGCGTTTTACACCATCGGTCAGCGCAAGGGGATTGGCGTTGGCGGACAGCGCGGCTCGCCGGAGGGGGCGTGGTACGTGGCCGCCAAGGACATGGCGAAGAACGAGCTGATCGTGGTGCAGGGCCATGACCACCCGCTGCTGCTGCGCACGGAACTGGAGGCCAGGGATCTCGCCTGGGTGGCGGGTGCCGCACCCGCGATCCAGGAGTCTGGTGGACCAAGAGTTACGCACTACGGCGCCAAGACGCGCTATCGCCAGTCTGACTCGCGATGTCGCATCAGCGCGCTCACCGGTGACGGCTTTGCACTGCACTTCGAGCAGCCGCAGTGGGCGGTGACGCCGGGGCAGTCGGCAGTGCTGTATCGCGGAGAAGTGTGCCTGGGAGGCGGCGTGATCCGCTAAGGAAACGCTGATTTACCGAACACCGCAAATATGCTCCGAAGTCTCGAAGAGTGACGTCCTTGATGCGGCTTTCCCTCGCTCGTCCAGCTGCGCTGCCTCGCGACACAACTCCCGGTTCTCCCGCGCATCCCTAGGCGCGATGTGCGGTGTCCGAGAAAGACGGGCGCTCATCGAGCTTGGCGAGCAGGCGGCCGAGATTGGCGAAGCGCTCGCGGATGGCCCGCTCCGGGACACGGAACTCCAGCCAACCCAGGCAGCAACCCACGGCAATGTCGGCCAATGTGAAGTCGTTACCGGTGCACCAGGCCTTGTTGCCGAGGTCGCGGTCCATTGCGGCCAGTCCGGCTTCCACCTTGCCCGACTGGCGCGCAATCCAGTCGGGGCTGCGCTGTGCCTCCGGGCGCTGGCCCTCGTAGCGAATCAGCAACGAGGCGTCGAGCACCCCATCGGCGAGGGCTTCCCAGCGCTTCACCTCGCTGCGCTCGCGGTTTTCCGCGGGGATCAGGCGATTGACGGGTGAGACATTGTCGAGGAACTCCACGATGACGCGCGAATCGTACAGGGCACGGCCATCGTCGAGTGCCAGCGCCGGAATCTTGCCCAGCGGGTTGTAGTCCGGGACGCGGCTGCCTGGGGCGTTGGGGAGCGCTTCCTCGAATGCGCATTCGATTTTCTTTTCTGCAAGGACGATCCGCACCTTGCGCAGGAACGGACTCAAATGCGAACCGACGAGCTTCATGGCACCTGGAAGTTGATATGGGGTGGTGATGCAGGAGCGGCCGGGCGTAATCCAGTGCCGGGCGCAGCGCGATGTTGCGCGAAAATTATAACATGCGACCCTGTGCGATCAGCCTTGGCATCGCCTAGCGATGACATGTAAGACGAACTTGTGCCATGTCTTAAAACCGGTTGCAAAGGTCATTTTTCAATTGGTTCTTATGGAAGGCGGAGCACATCGCGCGTGGTAAGATTTCCCGTCGTCGGCTGCACAATTACCTGCATCATGAGGGCGCTTGAGAACCCTTGCTCTCATCGTTCAGGTACCCCACGGGTCATCCTGAAGTCGCTACCCCTACTGTGACGAAACTAAAATGACACTCAGTTCACTTAGCGCCGTATCGCCGCTGGACGGACGCTATGCATCCCAGGCCGATGTCTTGCGACCGTACTTCAGCGAGTTCGGGCTCATTCGGCACCGGGTGCGCGTGGAAATCGAGTGGCTCATTGCCCTCGCGGCAGAGCCGGCGCTGCCTGAGATCGGACCGTTTTCGCCAGTGACAGTTGCCTCATTGAGGCGGTTGGCAGCCGACTTTTCCGAGGCACACGGCACGCGCGTCAAAGCCATCGAGTCGGAGACCAACCACGACGTCAAGGCCATCGAGTACTGGTTGAAGGAGCAGGTGCGTGAAAATTCCGAGGCCTTGAAGGCCGCGGAGTTCATTCACTTTGCGTGCACCTCGGAGGACATCAACAATCTGGCCTATGCACTGGCGGTCGAGGGAGCGCGCCGCGAGGTGCTGCTGCCTGCCTTCGACAATGTCATTTCGCTGTTGCGCGGCATGGCCCATGCCAATGCCGGGATCGCCATGCTCTCGAGGACGCACGGCCAGGCGGCGACACCGACCACGCTCGGCAAGGAAATCGCCAACGTCGTTGCTCGGCTCGATCGCGCGCGCAATGCGATGGCGCGTGTGGGCACGCCGGGAAAGATCAACGGCGCGGTGGGCAATTACAACGCGCACCTGGCGGCCTACCCGGATTTCGACTGGGAGTCATTTGCTCAGGTCTTTGTCGAATCGCTCGGCCTGGAGTGGAATGCCTACACGACGCAGATCGAGCCGCACGACGGGCTGGCCGAGTTTCTCGATGCGGTGGCTCGCGCCAATACGGTTGTGCTCGATCTTGATCGCGACCTGTGGGGCTATATTTCGCTGGGGTATTTCCGCCAGCGCGTGAAGGCCGGGGAAGTCGGCTCATCGACGATGCCGCACAAGGTGAATCCGATCGACTTCGAGAACTCCGAAGGCAACTTGGGTGCCGCAAATGCGCTGCTGCGGTTCCTTGCCGACAAATTGCCGGTGTCGCGCTGGCAGCGCGACCTGTCAGATTCGACGGCCCTGCGCAATGTCGGCGTGGCGCTGGGGCATTCGTTGCTGGCCTGGAAATCCTGCCTGCGCGGGCTTGGAAAGCTGGAAGTCGATGCCAAACGCATGGCCGACGACCTGGACGCCAACTGGGAGGTGCTGGGTGAGGCGATTCAGACGGTCATGCGCCGCTACGGCCTGCCCAATCCCTATGAGCAGCTCAAGGACTTGACGCGGGGAAAACGGCTCAATGCCGAGGCGCTGAGAGCGTTCATTACCGGGCTGAAAATTCCCGAGGCCGAGCGCACACGCCTGCTTGCACTGACGCCGGAGACCTACATCGGTAAGGCCGAGGAACTGGCGCGAAAGATTTGAGCGCGGCAGGCTGAGGTCGTAGTGCCAGAACAATGGTCCGTGCGAGATGGTGGTGCGACCGGTTCTGCTGCCGCTATTTCTTCTCGTCGGGCAATGCCGGGATAGATCGCAGGTAGGCGATCATTGCGGACAGGTCTTCCGGTGTGAGCTTGTTTGTGGTGTTGACGACGACTTCGCTCATGCTTTCGACCGCCACGTCCCCATCGGGAGTGATTCCCGTCTGCAGAAATTTGATGAGATCCGTGTCGCTCCACTTCTTCAAGCGCGTCGGCGTAATGTTTGGTGACCGGCCTTCGGCCATCTTCGCCCCGGCGAGCAATCGTTCCTTCAGTGTGCCGCCCAGGAAATTGCGCGGCGTGTGGCACTCGCCGCAGTGCCCGAGAACCCCCACGAGGTAGGCGCCGCGATTCACTGCTGGGGTTGCCTTTTGGTCCGCAACAAACGGCCCCGGCGCAAAGAACAACCATTTCCAGGGAATCATCAGGAAACGCCAGCCGAATGGAAAGCGCAGGTCATGGGGTTTGTTGACCCTGGCATCGGGTGGCAGCGTGCGCAGGTAAGCCCATAGATCGCGCAGGTCGCCTCAGTCATCTTGGCGAATGAAGGGTAGGGGAATGCGGGATAGTAGTGCGCGCCGTCACGCCGCTCACCCAGGCGCACCGCTTTGACGAGATCCGCCTCTGCCCAGCGCCCGATGCCTGCCTCGGGATGAGGCGTGATATTGGGGCCGTAGAACGTGCCGTAGGGTGTATCAAGCGCACGTCCACCGGCATACGGGGTGGAGCCCGGCTTGTTGTCAGTGTGGCAGCCAATGCAGCCTGCGGCATTGGCGACATACAAGCCGTTCTTCGCGTTTCCTTGGGCGAGTGCCTCCCCCATACCCATCAACAAAACTATTGCAAAAAGCAGTCCGCCAAGAGGCCTATCCAAGCTCGTCACCCGGTCAAACGGCGAAAAAAACGAAAGCGCGCCGACTAGACGTTAGTGGCGCGCGACGCGCATCGCGTCTATCAATCAAGCTTGTAGCGGAAATCGAAGGTAACCGATGCATCGTGGCACGACACGCAGGCCTTGCCGACGCCGCGAACGGCCGCACCAACCGCCGCCTGGTCGCCGCCACGTGTTGCGGTAACAAACTTCCCGACTTCCACCTGCAACGCGTCGCCCGCGGCCTTGAATTTGGCCGCGTCCTTGTACACATCCTCCTTGGCCCGCGTATTTGCTGCGCCTACCGTATTGGGCTGGAAATCGTCCCAGGGAAGCTGGCTCAATACGGCGAGGTAACCGGCATTGCGCTGCAAAGTCGCGGCATCGTAGGGGGCGCGGCCCTGCACCATGGCCAGCGAGGGGTTGAAGTACTTGTGCATGAGGCCCATTGACGCCTTGCGCTGTGCGACCAACTGGTTCGGGTTGGCCTGCGCCAGCACTTCCGACACCATGCCGATGCCCACCGAAAACGTGACTAGACTTGCAATCAGTATCTTTTTCATTCAATCCTCTGCTGGTTAAGAAACGACGTATTCGAATTCAGGGTTGTTTTACCGAAGTCCGCAATCAGGTGCTCCGTCCAGGCGGTCAAGGACGGATCTGGGCGCGGATTTCGCCACCCGGGTTGGCGGCGCTATGGACGTTGACATACAGATTCCCCGCCCTGTACGCGGCCATCTGGGCATCGTTCAGTTTTGCCCCGGGTGCTGCCACCCAGGCATCCCCATTTTTTGAGAAGGGAACAACGACCGGGCCGTTCTGTCCCGCCGGGGCCATGTGGATATGCGCCGCTGTCGCTGCCATGCCGGTTGTGGTGATATTGACGCTGACGGTACCGTCGGCATTGACGGTTACGATTCCGCTGCCGGTTGCCGAGGTTTTGACCGCAGGGACCTCTTCGCTGCCAGTCAGGGCAACCCTGATGCCAGCGGGAGGCGCGTTGCCGGTCATCGCACACCCGGCAACCAATGCCAGAACCAGGGCAGCAGCAAACATGCGCTTTGTCATGGTATTCCCCAAAAATTTTGGGCAGCCAAGCCGAAAACCGGGTTGGCTTGCTCCATGTGGGAGAAAACAGGAGTTGGCAGGCTTTTATTCCCGCAGTTCGCGTCGATGCGGGCACAATTTCGCCTGCGCACGAGCCTGCCCGGGCCGTAGCCCTTAATGCCGGGACAATGTTGGCCTCACGGGGTGGTTGACCGGCTCAGACCACCGCTTCCTCTTTCCGGTCCTTGACCGGCTTGACCAGGTCCTCGCGCTTGACCCCCAGCCAGCGCACCAGTGGCGCCATAACCAGGACCGAGGAATAGATCCCGAACAGGATGCCGATGGTGAGGGCGAGGGCAAAATAATGCAGCGCCGCACCGCCGAAAATCAGCATGGCCGTCACCATGAGCTGGGTGGAGCCGTGGGTGATGATGGTGCGCGACATGGTGCTGGTGATGGCGTTGTCGATGATTTCGGTCACGCCGGCCTTGCGCATCTTGCGAAAGTTCTCGCGGATCCGGTCGGCGACCACCACCGATTCGTTGACCGAATAGCCAAGCACGGCGAGGATTGCGGCCAGGACCGGCAGCGAGAATTCCCACTGGAACAGGGCGAAGAAGCCCAGGATGATCACCACGTCGTGCAGGTTGGCGATAATGGCGGCGACACCGAACTTCCATTCGAATCGCATGGCCAGGTAGAGCACAATCCCCAGCGATGTGATCAGCAGGGCAAGCGCACCGTTTTCCGCCAGTTCGCGCCCAACCTGCGGCCCCACGAACTCCACGCGCTGCTGCTTGGCGCTCGCGTCCTTGGCGCTGAGGACCTTCATGACGCTTTCCGACAGCGCCGCGCTGGATTGGCCTTCCTTCAATGGCAGGCGCACCAGGACGTCGCGCGAGGAGCCGAAATTCTGCACCGAAAAATCCGTGTACCCGTTCTGCTCCAGCGTCTTGCGGATGCCATCCACGTCGGCGGCATGGTCGTAATTCACTTCGATGACCGTGCCCCCAGTGAACTCGATGGAGAAGTGCAGGCCCTTGACCGCGAGCAACCCGACCGCAATGACGAAAGTCAGCGCCGATATGATGTTGAAGAGCAGCGCATGCCGCATGAACGGGATGTCACGGCGAATCTTGAAAAACTCCATGCTTAGCGCTCCAATCCGTAGGCGATGACTATTTCCATGATGTATCCCCGATGGAGATACGCTCGAGCTTGCGCCGCGAACCATAGACCAGATTGACGATGCTGCGACTCACCACGACCGAGGAAAAGATCGAGGTGAGGATGCCCAGGCAGTGCACCACCGCAAAGCCGCGCACCGGCCCCGATCCGAAGATCAGTAGCGCAAGCCCGGCAATCATAGTGGTCACGTTGGAGTCGAGAATGGTGCCGAAGGCGCGCTCGTAGCCGGCCGCAATGGCCGCCTGCGGGCTGACGCCGGCTCGCAGTTCCTCGCGAATGCGTTCGTTGATGAGCACGTTGGCATCGATAGCCATGCCCAGGGTCAGTGCGATGGCCGCGATGCCCGGTAGCGTGAGGGTGGCTTGCAGCAGCGACAGCAGGGCGATGAGGAACAGCAGGTTTGCCACCAGTGCCAGGGCCGAAATGACGCCGAACAAGGTGTAGTAGACGATGATGAACAGCGACAGGGCCGTGAATCCGTAGACCGTCGACTCAAAGCCCTTGCGAATGTTGTCGGCGCCGAGCGAAGGGCCTACAGTGCGCTCCTCGATGATGTCCATGGGGGCCGCCAGCGACCCTGCGCGCAGCAGCAGCGCGGTGTCATTGGCTTCCACCGTGGTCATGCGCCCGCTGATCTGCACGCGCCCGCCGCCGATCTCGGTGCGAATGACGGGAGCGGTGATGACCTCGCCCTTGCCTTTCTCGATGAGCAGGATCGCCATGCGCTTGCCGACGTTCTCGCGGGTCACGTCCTTGAAAATGCGCGCGCCGGTGGCATCCAGCGTCAGGTGCACCGCGGCTTCCTGGGTCTGGTTGTCGAACCCGGGCTGGGCATCCGTGAGACGGTCGCCGGTGAGCACCACCTGTTTCTTCACCAGCAGGGGTTGGCCATTGCGCTCGACATAGAACTCGTCGCCGAATGGCACCTGCCCGGCCTGCGCCGCCATCAACGCCGCCGGGTTCATGTTGTCTTCGTCGAGCAGGCGAATCTCCAGGGTTGCGGTGCGCCCCAGGATTTCCTTGGCCTTGGCCGTATCCTGCACCCCAGGCAGCTGCACCACCACCCGGTCGGCACCCTGTTGCTGGATGATCGGTTCGGCCACGCCCAGCTCGTTGATGCGGTTGTGCAGTGTCTGGATGTTCTGGCGCAGCGCAAATTCCTGGGTGCGCTTCAGTGCTTCCGGACGCATGCTGGCCACGATGCGCCGGTCATCCCCGGCACCGGTATCGTTGAGTGCGAGATCTGGAAGGAATTCGGCGATCACCTTGCGCGCGCGGTCCTGCGTTTCCGCGTCGCGGAACCGGATTGCAATGTTCGAACCTTCGCGTGAAATGCCGTTGTGCCGGATGCTCTTGTCGCGCAGCGAGGTGCGCACATCGCCCGCAATGCTGTCCATGCGCTTGGCGAGAGCGGCCTTCATGTCCACCTGAAGAAGGAAGTGCACGCCTCCACGCAGGTCGAGGCCCAGATACATGGGCAGCGCCCGAATCGCATTCAGCCATGCGGGCGAGGACGAAAGCAGGTTCAGCGCAACCGTGTATGAAGGATTTTGCGGATCAGGGTTCAGTGCCGCGTTGACCACGTCCTTGGCCTTGAGTTGCGTGTCGGTGTCGGCAAGCCGGACGCGCAGACTGGTCAGGTCGAGAAAGACGCCCGTGGGGTTGATTTGCTTGTCCTTCAGGGCGCCCTCGACGCGGGACAGCACGCCGCTGTCCACCTTGATCGTGGCGCGAGCAGAGGAAACCTGCACGGCTGGCGCCTCGCCGAAAAAATTGGGGAGGGTGTAGAGCGCGCCAAGCAACACGGCAACAGCGACAGTGATGTAGACCCAGATGGGGTATCGGTTCATTATTGGCCAGTCAGCGCGATGGTTTGGGGCGGCAGATCCTGCTCAACAGGAAGGCCGCGCATTTGCGGGCCTGCCGTGCGTGGTCGTAGCGTCGGTCAGGCCAGGCTCTTGAGCGTGCCCTTGGGCAGAAGGATTTGAGCGGAGGCCTTCTGGATGTTGATTTCCGTGCCTTCGGCGATTTCCAGCGTGATATAGGCGTCGCTCACCTTGGTAATGCGCCCGAGGAGGCCTCCGGCGGCGATGACTTCGTCGCCTTTTTGCAGCGCCTCCACCATCGACTTGTGTTCTTTCTGGCGTTTCATTTGCGGGCGAATCATCATGAAATACAGCAGCACGAACATCAGCGCGATCGGCAGCAGTCCGGTCCAGCTGGCGGCATCAGCGCCGGCGGCCTGGGCGTAAGCGGGTGAAATAAGCAAATCAATCTCCTTGGCGGTATCTTGGGCGCGCCCCTCGGCATTCGGGGTCGGCGCGCCATGATGTATGGAACCCGGGTGGGTTCAGGTGGGCCGAAAGTATAGCATTTGCCCCCTGTAAACAGCGGGTTTTGGCGTGGACTCACCTCGAACGCATGATCAGGGCGGGATGCCCTTTTGGCGCCGTTCGCGAAATGCCATTGACCAGTCCACAAATTGGCCGGAAACGATGGCTTGCCGCATCTCCGCCATCATGGCCAGGTAGAAGTGCAGATTGTGGATGGTGTTCAGGCGCGCCCCGAGAATTTCGTTGGTCCGGTGCAGGTGGTGAAGGTAGGCGCGGGAAAAGTTGCGGCACCCGTAACAAGGGCATTCGGCATCGAGCGCGCGCGTGTCATCGCGATAGCGCGCATTGCGCAACTTGACATCGCCAAAGCGCGTGAACAGCCACCCGTTGCGTGCATTGCGCGTCGGCATGACGCAGTCGAACATGTCGATACCGCTGGTAACTGCGTCGATGATGTCTTCCGGCGTGCCTACCCCCATCAGATAGCGCGGCTTGTCGGCCGGCAATTGCGGGCCGGTGTGGGCGAGTATGCGCAGCATGTCTTCCTTCGGCTCGCCAACCGAAAGTCCGCCGACCGCGTACCCGTCGAACCCGAGTGCCAGCAACCCTCGCAGGGATTCGTCGCGCAATGCCTCGTGCATGCCGCCCTGCACGATGCCGAACAAGGCATTGCCGTGCGTCTGCGGGGTACTGTTTTCCCAGGCGCGATGGCAGCGTTCTGCCCAGCGCAAGGACAAGCGCATGGATGTTGCGGCGACGTCGTGGTCTGCAGGGTGCGGCGTGCACTCGTCGAAGATCATGGCGATATCGGAGTCGAGGATGCGCTGGATGCGCATGGACTCCTCCGGCGTGAGCAACATGCGGTCGCCGTTGATCGGGGAGGCGAACTGCACGCCTTCTTCACTGATCTTGCGCAAGGCGCCCAGGCTGAAGACCTGGAAACCTCCCGAATCGGTCAGCAGGGCGCGCGACCAACCCATGAATTTGTGCAGGCCTCCATGGGCGGCAATGACGTCCAGGCCCGGACGAAGCCACAGGTGATAGGTGTTGCCCAGCACGATCCGGGCGTCCTCGGTCTCAAGCTCCACCGGGCTCATGGCCTTGACCGAACCATAGGTGCCGACGGGCATGAAGACCGGCGTCTCGACAATCCCATGCGGAAGATGCAGTGTCCCGCGCCGGGCGAGACCGTCGGTAGCCGTGATTGCAAATTTCATGGGCATGTGCTCTGTGTTTGCATCGGGTCAGCCCGATCGAGCAGCATCGCGTCGCCGTAACTGAAGAAGCGGTAGCGTTCCTTGATGGCCAGCGCATACGCTCGACGGATTGCCTCGACACCGGCGAACGCTGACACCAGCATCAGCAGCGTCGATCGCGGCAGATGAAAATTGGTCACCAACCGATCGACGATGCGGAACTGGTATCCCGGCGTGATGAAAAGCCGCGTTTCACCTTCGCCTGCTGTGATCTTGCCCTGCCCGTCAGCGGCCGACTCGAGGGCGCGCAGGCTGGTGGTGCCTACCGCGATCACGCGCGACCCCGAGGCACGGGCCCTTTCGACGGCCGCGGCAGTCGTGGCCGGTATCGCATAGCGCTCCGCATGCATGCGATGTTCTGCCAGTGATTCGGTCCGAACGGGTTGAAAAGTCCCGGCCCCGACATGCAGGGTCACCGTTTCGACTACCACCCCATGATCGCGGATTCGGGCCAGCAAAGGCTCATCGAAGTGCAAGCCCGCCGTGGGGGCGGCGACCGCGCCGGGTTGCCGCGCATAGACTGTCTGGTAGCGCTCGGCATCCAGTGCGCCGCCCGCATGCGTGATGTAGGGGGGCAAGGGTAGGTGGCCCTGCGTCTCCAGGTAGGCCGCGATGCTGGAAATGCCATCGAACTTCAATCGAAAAAAATCGCCCGCTCGCCCCATCACCGTCGCTGTCGCGCCGGCGGGAAAATTGATACGAGACCCCTCGCGCGGGGTCTTGCTCGCCCGCAACAACACCAAGGCCTCGCTATCGGAAACAATGCGTTCGACCAGGGCCTCGACGGCGCCGCCGGTAGGTTTCGTGCCAAAGAGCCTGGCCTTGATGACACGCGTGTCGTTGATGACAAGCAGGTCGCCCGGGCTCAGCAATTGTGCAAGCGACGCAAACTCGTGGTGCGCGCACGCCGTCCCGGATACTCTCAGCAACCTGCTCGCAGTGCGAATTGGCGCGGGAACTTGCGCGATCAGGTCCCTGGGGAGGTCGAAATCGAAGTCAGTCAGGCAAAATTCCGGCCTTAAATGTTTGCTGGCGCTGTTCACTTGCGGGATAATCGCTGCTCGTTGAAAAGCCGGAATGGCGGAACTGGTAGACGCGCCGGACTCAAAATCCGGTTCCAGCAATGGAGTGTGGGTTCGATTCCCTCTTCCGGCACCACAAGGCGCATTGTATGCGTCTTGTGCGGGATTTCAGCGAATGCCCGCGAGGGCATGAGCTAAAATCGTCAACGGAGGAGTGTGGGTTCGATTCCCTCTTCCGGCACCACAAGTCGCATTGTATGCGTCTTGTGCGGGATTTCAGTGAATGCCCGCGAGGGCATGAGCTAAAATCGTCAACGTAGGAGTGTGGGTTCGATTCCCTCTTCCGGCACCAATTGATTGAACGACTCGACCCGTCCAAGAGAGGATCGGAGCCAATATTGAAGATTCTCCTTGCGGCCGACGGGTCCAAGTACTCGGCAAGAGCGGTCGATTATCTCATCAAGCACCGCGCGCAGTTCGGTGATGGGCTGAATTTGGTGCTGCTGCACGTGCGCATGCCCATTCCCGGGCGCGCCGCCTCGGCATTGGGCAAGGCGGTCGTCGCGAAATATTATGCGGATGAAAGTCGCAAAGCCATGGCATCGGCCAGGCGAAAGCTCGAGCGAGCGAGATTGCCCTTCGCCGAAGTCCACCGGCTTGGCGATCCTGGGGGCGAGATAGCCCGCTATGCCGTCGGGTCGAAGTGTGACTTGGTACTGATGGGCTCGCACGGGCACGGCATGCTGACCAACTTGGTTCTTGGTTCCTGTACTAGCAAGGTGCTTGCTCGGTGCAAGGTGCCGGTACTGGTCATTCGTTGACGCGATGCTCCTGACCCTCGACGCCCATACCCTGATTTTTGCGGGGGGCGTGTCGGCATTCATGACCATGCTGGGAATGGTTGCCGCGAGGCGGGGCTTTCCCGACTCCATTGCAGGCCTCGAAATCTGGGGGGCAGGCAGTTGCGCGCAGGCGGCAGGGGCCATGCTGCTGAGCTTTCGCGCCGGTATGCCGGAGGTTTTCGCTGCAGTCCTCGGCCCGACGCTGCTGGTGTTGGGGCAGTCGCTCATGCTGCATGCCATTCGGCAGTTTCATGGTGACCGCTTGCGACCCGCGCTCATTTATACGCCCGCAGTGGTAATGCTGATCGGCGCGGCGGTTTTCTTCTTCATTCGCGACCTGATGAACGTGCGCGCGGCGATCTATTCGGCGACCAGTTTCATCCCCCTGATCATGTCCATGCATTTGCTGTTCACGGGCTTTCGGGAGCGATTGCGCGCGCCCGCCCGGCTGGCGTCGGTCGCACTCGGCGTCATTGCAGTGCTCCTCCTGTACCAGGCCGCGCACAGCATCGTTCTTGAAATCGGGCTGCTCGACTCGCGCAATTTCAGCTATGTACTGTTCGTTGCCATGTATGGGGGCTTGAACGTGCTGGCGACGTTTGGCTTCCTGTTGATGGCCAATGAGCGGCTGCATGCGGAAATCGAGCGCATGGCAACGCTCGACTCCCTGACCGAAGTGTTCAACCGGCGAACCTTCGTCAAGTTGGCGGAGGTGGAGCTGGCGCGCGCCGAGCGAGCGGGGACAAAGGTTTCGGTGGTGTTTCTCGATATGGATCGATTCAAGTCGATCAACGATACCCACGGGCATGCTGTTGGGGATCGTATGCTGCTGGAATTCGTCGGCTGCACGCGCGGTGTGCTGCGACGGCAGGATGTTTTTGGTCGATTCGGCGGCGAGGAGTTTTGCCTGTTGCTTCCGGAAACCGGCCTTGAAGAGGCGCGGCTGGCAGCCGAGCGGGTGCGCTTGGCAATCGAGAAGGCCGTTATTCGGTTCGATGGGCTGACGCTGAGCTGCACTGTCTGCGCGGTCGTGTCAGGCTCCGAGGTGCATGGCCCGGATTTCGATCGCATGTTGCGAGGTGCTGATGAGGCGCTCTATGTCGCCAAGCGCAATGGCCGCAATCGGGTGGAGATTGATCCCGCGGTCGCCTCGGCCTGAGTCCCAAGGGCATGGCTACCACCTCAGTTAGCGGAAAGGCTGGTCGGCCCGGCACGGTGATGCCGTTGTCATTGAGGGTGGTCCAGTTTGTTTGGGGCGGCTAGAAGCCGGGGGGAACTTGCGCTAAAGTAGCGGCGTGGATGTTTGAGGGGCTACCGCTCGATGGTTCAGATTGCGAAAGCGGCCGACTGCCTCGAGATACCGTTTCGCACCTCGGGGTGTGCGGCCAGATAAGCCAGGAGGGCCAATGTTTGCAATTGTGTACAAGTCGGATGGCGTGCCGATCTGTGTCCAGGTGCCCGGTGTTTCGCCGGATCCGGTCGTCGTATGGGCGAACGAAACTGCGGCCTCCGCATTCATTTCCAGTCGTGGCGGAAACGATGAGTTCCAACCCGTGGCCGTCAATGAACAGTCGATGGAAAAACTGGCCCAGGCGCTGGGCTGTGCGGTGGAGCAGTTGACGCTGGAGCAGTACCCGTCCTGATCCAGATAGGAGACGAGAAAGAAAAAAGGCAGCCTAGGCTGCCTTTTTCAATTGGGAAGCTCCCAGCGCCGCTGGGCCCGCGCAGTCGTCCGCGCGGTCCTTCCACCTACGCCAGCTGAACCGGGATCTTGTGGCGCTGCCGCTTGATGCGGTTATTGGCATCCACATAGACCAGCGACGGCTTGTACGCCTTCAGTTCCGCTTGGTCGTAAATAGAGTAGGACGCGATGATCAGAATGTCCCCGGGCGCAGCCTTGCGCGCCGCCGCGCCATTCACTGATACCACGCCCGAACCGCGCTCTGCGCGAATGGCGTAGGTCGTGAAGCGCTCACCGTTGGTGACATTGTAGATATCGATCTGTTCGTACTCATGGATGTCCGCGGCGTCCAGCAGGTCATCGTCGATCGCACATGAGCCTTCATAGTTCAGTTCCGAGTGCGTAACCGTTGCCCGGTGGATTTTCGATTTCAGCATCGTGCGCTGCATTGCCAGCTCCAGTTCAAGGTCGATTATGTCCGGGCATCTGCCGGAAGAGGCGCCAACAAGGCGAATCCTACCCTGCCGATACCTCGATATTGTCGATCAGTCGCGTTTTTCCCAGCCACGCCGCAGCGAGTATTACCAGTTCGCTTTCCGATGCGGTCGGGAATTGTAGGTCAGCTTGCTTTCGCACCGCAACATAATCAACTTTCCATTGATTTTTAACAAGTTTTTCTGATGCTGCCTCCTCCAGGCCGGAAATATCGGTGGCACCCGCTTGAATTGCACTGCTGAGCTCGCGCAACACCCGGTACAGGCGAGGGGCTTCCGTTCGCTCAGTTGCGGACAGATAGCCATTGCGCGACGACAGTGCGAGGCCATCGTCGGCGCGCGCTGTTTCCCCGGAGACAATTGTTATGGGCAGTGCGAGCTGGCGAACCATGTTCCGAATCACCTGCAGCTGCTGGTAGTCTTTGCGTCCGAATATCGCTGCCTGCGGCTGCACGATGTTGAACAGCTTGAGTACGACCGTGGCCACGCCCCTGAAAAACCCAGGTCTGAACGCTCCCTCCAGGATGTTTCCCAGTTCTGGCGGCTCGACAAAATAATTCTGTGCGTCGGGGTAGAGCTCGGATTCATTTGGCGCGAACAATACGTCGACTCCGCAAGCGCGCAGCTTGTCGCAATCGGGCCCGAAGGTGCGCGGATAGCGGTCGAAGTCTTCGTTCGGACCGAACTGCAGCCGGTTCACAAAGATGCTTGCCACAACGCAACGTCCGTGCGTGCGCGCCTGCCGCATGAGGGTGATGTGCCCATCGTGAAGATTGCCCATGGTCGGAACGAATGCCACGGGCCCCGCGCCATCAAGGCGCCGGCGCAGCGCCGGAATGTGCTCGATGATTTCCAAGGTGTCGGTCAAAAACTGTGTTCGGGGCCGGGGAAGCTGCCGTCGCGCACTGCGTCCTGGTAGCGCTTCACCGCATCGCCGATATCCTTGGCGCCGTCCATGAAGTTGCGCACGAAACGAGCCTTCTTGCCGGGGAAAACGTTGAGCATGTCGTGAAGCACGAGCACCTGTCCGGAACATCCGGCGCCAGCGCCGATGCCGATGGTGGGCACGTGCAGCTCCTGGGTGACGCGTGTTGCCAGTGGCGCCGGAATGGCCTCCATGAGCAGCATTTGAGCGCCGGCTGCTTGCAGTGCGTGAGCATCGGCCAGCAGTTTTGCTTCGGCTTCGCGGCCCTTGCCCTGCACCTTGTATCCGCCCAGCGCGTGGACTGACTGTGGCGTGAGGCCGACGTGCGCGCATACCGGAATGCCGCGAGTGGCAAGGAACCGCACGGTCTCGGCGAACTCGGCCCCGCCTTCCAGCTTCACCATCTGTGCGCCGGCGGCCATCAAGACTGCGGCATTTCGGAATGCCTGGGCGGGGGATTCCTGATAACTGCCGAACGGCATGTCGGCGAGGATGAAGGCGCGCGTCGAACCGCGCACAACGGACGTCGTGTGGTAGGCCATCTGCTCCAGCGTCACAGGCAGCGTGGAGTCGTGGCCCTGGAGCACCATGCCCAGGGAGTCGCCGATGAGCAGGATGTCGATACCTACACTGTCGAGCAGGGCGGCGAAGCTGGCGTCGTAGCAGGTCAGCATGGCGATCTTCGTTCCCTCGACGCGCATTTTCGCGAGGTTGCTGATCGTCAGCCGCGCCATGCGGAGGTCCTGGTTGTAGGCCACGGTTTTCCTTTCTCCCTACCTGCCCCGGCCCAAGCCGGTGGCTTTCAGTTAAGCGCGACGGTCAATCGCCGAAGTTGAAAAATTCGCGACCGCCGCGCATGGCGGCGACGCGCTCGAGCAGCAGGTCGATATCGCGCTCTTCCTTTGCAAAATTCAAGCGCTCCGAATTCACGATCAGCACCGGGCTTGCATTGTAATGGTAGAAGAAGCGGCTGTAGCTCTCGGCCAGCGTTGTCAGGTATTCCGCGGATATTCCACGTTCGAACTCTTCGGAGCGGCGTCTTACGCGCTCGGATAGCACCTCCGGTGCCGCCTGGAGGTAGATGACAAGATCCGGGCGTGGGGCCTGTGGCTTGAGGGTGTCGTAGATCTGTTGGTACAGGTGTAGCTCGTCGCTGGTCAAGGTGATGCGCGCGAACAGCGGATCCTTCTCCAGCAGGAAATCGCTTACGGTGATGCGGGAGAACAGGTCCAACTGCGCCAATTCGCGCAATTGATTGGCACGCTGGAAGAGGAAAAACAGCTGCGTCGGCAGGGCCCAGCGCGCGCTGTCCTGGTAGAAGCGGGCAAGAAATGGGTTCTGTTCCGGCCGCTCGAGAAGCGTCTCGGCCTCCAGTCGCTCGGCAAGCTGGCGGGTCAGCGTGGTCTTGCCCACACCGATCGGGCCTTCGACGACGATATAACGATACTTGGACAGCGGCATTGCAGTGGTCGCGGGAGCAGGTCCGGTTCTTGTCTGGGTGTCGGTTTGTCGCAGCGCCATCGATGCCGCCGCGACATTCGCAATGTGTCGCGGATGCGATCAGGTTCGGAAGGTGAAATGAACGGTTCCCATGATACAGGCCGTGCCCGGACTCACCAAGGCGGTGGTCATTGCATCGCGCGCATCGGGCGGGCCTAACTGGGCGGGGCCGCCGGGCGGGTGGGCCCCAGGCGTTCGACTGCCTGGTCGAGTGTGGCCGTGGCGAGCCGGGCGGCTGGTCCAAGACCGGGAATACTGAGATTCGAATCGATCTCGAGGAGCGGGTCGAGGACGAAGCGGCGCAGGTGCATTCGAGGATGCGGAACGCACAACCCCGGCTCGTCGATGCGCCGATCGCCAAAGAGGAGCAGGTCGAGGTCGAGCGTGCGCGGTGCGTTGGTGAAGCTGCGAAACCGGCCATGGCGGCTTTCGATCTCGAGCAGCCCTTCGAGCAACGTGCGCGGGTCGAGCAGCGTGCGTATGCACGCAACGGCATTGACATAGTCAGGCTGGCTATCCGCGCCCAGCGCACCGATAGCCGCGCTGCGATATGCCGAGGATGCTGCGAGCAGACTCGTTTCGGCCAGCGTCGCGAGTGCCGCGATCGCCGTGTTGACTTGTCCGAGCGGGTCGCCCAGGTTGGCGCCGATCCCGATGTAAGCGGTTGTCGCCACCTGTGCTTGTCCGGCCGCGGCAGAATGGCGCACGGCGTCGTCAGGTATCCGTGGGCGTTGGCAAACCGCTGCCGCTGTTTACCCCGGTTTCGCCGCCTTCGGATCTGCGCGGTCCGCGCCTGCGCCGTTTGCGCGGACGTTTTTCGCCCGCAGCTGGCGCTTGCAGGAGCTTTTCGCGGCTATCGGGCGTGGCGTGCTGGAAGGCCTCCCACCACTCACCCAACTCCGGATCGCATTCGCCGCTGGCGGCTCGGATCAACAGGAAGTCGAATCCGGCGCGAAATTGCTCGTGCTCGAGCAGGGCAAATGGGCGCTTGCCGCTGCGTTGCTCCAGGCGCGGTTGCAGCGACCAAATGTCCTTCATGATGGAGGTGAAACGCCTCGGGACGGCCAATTTGTCCGTCTGGATGTCGATCACCGCGTCCATGGCCGCGTGCAGGGCCGGGAGCGGCCGCTGTCCTGCATGCTGTTGCTTTTTCCATTCGGCGAGCACCTCGTGCCAGAGGAGTGAGGCAAAGAGGAAGGCGGGTGACACGCGCTTGCCCTTTTGCACCCGCTCGTCTGTCTGCGCCAGCGCGAGCATGACGAATTTCTCGCCCAGCGGTTGTTCCAGGATGACGTCGAGCAAAGGCAGCACGCCGTGGTGCAGTCCTGCCTTGCGCAATTGCTTGACGCACGGCACCGCATGCCCCGACATCAGCAATTTCAACATCTCGTCAAACAGGCGTGCCGGGGGCACGTTCTCCAGAAGCCCGGCCATGCCCGCGATGGGCGCGAATGTCTGCTGGTCGATGGTGAATCCGAGCTTGGCGGCAAAGCGTACGGCACGCAACATGCGCACCGGGTCTTCGCGATAGCGTGCGCGCGGGTCGCCGATGATGCGCACCGATTTCTTCTTCAGATCGTGCAGCCCGTCGTGAAAATCGAGGATGGTCTCGTCGGTCGGGTTGTAGTAAAGGGAATTGACGGTGAAGTCGCGTCGTGCCGCGTCCTCTTCCCGAGTGCCGAACACGTTGTCGCGAAGAACCCGTCCATGTTCGTCGGTATCGGAGGAATCGCCGGCCCGGAAGGTCGACACCTCGACAGTTTCCGCGCCAAACATCACATGCACGATCTTGAAACGCCTGCCAATGAGCCGAGACCGCCGGAACAGCCGGTGAACTTGATCTGGCGAGGCGTCGGTGGCGACGTCGTAGTCCTTGGGTTTGACCCCCAGCGAGAGGTCGCGCACGGCGCCGCCGACCACATAGGCGGCGTGGCCCGCCTGCTGCAGTCCTTCGCAGACCTTGCGGGCTCCGTGGGATATGGAATCGCGGCCTACGCCGTGCTTTTTTACGGGGATGACGTGGGGGCCGGATTTCTTCCCGAGCCGCAACACGCGTCGAATGAATTTTTTAATCAATGTTGCCGTGGAAGCATTCGTCAGTTGGACTGCAAGCCGGTTGGCATTTTTTCTGGTGCGCTTGGTGCCTGAAAAGTCGCGCCTTGGCATTCACTGCGGCGGCGGACTTTGCAGGGGGGCGATTCAGCTCCACCCCCCGCATTCGTAAAGTGCTGAAAATAATACCTTAAAACGGGTCCATCCACGATGGATAAACCCCAGAATCTTAAGTGGCCGCTGCCAATTCGCGCGCGGGTATCCGCCTCGCATGCCTGTTGCCCGCAGCTCGAAGCCGGAACCCGAGCAGGCCTATCTCAGGCTGATCACGGGCCAATTTCGATTGCCAGCCACGCTGCGCAGCAAATCGTCAGGATCGACGGCAATGGGGCGGCTGACTCGCTCGAGCAGGGGAAGATCATTGCGAGAGTCGCTGTAGAACCAGGATGCTGCAAAATCTTCCAGGCGGCGCGACTGGCTAGCCAGCCAGTCGTTCATGCGGACGATCTTGCCTTCTCGAAAACAGGGGGTTCCCGCGGGACGACCGGTGAATCGCCCATCGATTTCCTCGGGGTCGGTTGCGATCAGGTGGGCAATGCCGAATTCCCGTGCAATGGGGGCGGTAACAAACGAATTGGTAGCGGTGATGATGGCGCACAGACTGCCCTTGGCGATGTGCTGCGCAACGAGCCGCCTGGCGGGCGCGCCGATCATGGGGCGAACCTTCAAGTCCATGAATTCGGCGTGCCAGCGGTCAAGCAGATCGCGCGGATGGGCTGCCAGTGGTGCAAGCTGAAAGTCGAGAAATTGCAGGATGTCCAGGGTTCCAGCCTTGTACTGACTGAAGAATTCGTCGTTCTTCGCCTCGTATTCGGCCCCGTCGACGACGCCCTTCTCGATCAGGAAGCGCGCCCATTCATAGTCGCTGTCTCCCGCCAGCAGCGTATTGTCCAGGTCAAACAGCACGAGATCCAATCATCGGCTCCCAAGCAAGGTATTCGGAAAGATACGATCGTTCACTTCAAAAAATGAAAACCGCCGTGGGGCGGTTAGATTTTTTGCCGGGCAAATGATAACGAAAAAATCGGTCCTGACGGGCTTCAAGTGGCGCGGCGCGTGCAACGTCGTTGTTTTGCGGGAGCGGTCCTCACGGCCGCATGCCCGACTCGTCCTGTAACTGCCGCAGAACGTCACGCAGCAGCGGCAGTGTCGGAGTGCGCTTTCGTTCGAGCGACACCCGATCCAGCGTATCGACGACCGCCATCTGCGTGCCCATGTCGCGCGTGACGTGGCTGAGGAGATACTCGATCAGGTCCGGCGGCAGATCGAGGCCACGTCGTCGGCCGTGTTCGCTGATCGCGGCAGCCTTTTCTTCGTCGGTCAGTGGCTCGAGGCGCATCACGATCCCCGCCCCCAGGCGCGTCCTCAAGTCTTCGCGCAGCGGCAATTCGGATGGCGGTCGGGAGCCTGCGCTGACGAGAACCCCGCCGCGCGTGCGGATGCGGTTGTACAAATCGAAGAGCGCCAGCTGGCCGACCATGTCCAGGCCATTGACGTCATCGACGGCGGCCAGGATTTCACCATCCCCGGCATCGATGCTTTCGCCGGCGACAAAATACCGCGCTGCACTGCCGTGCGTCTTGGCTTCGGCGACAAAGGCGCGCAGCAAGTGGCTCTTCCCCGCGCCGCGCTCGCCCCACAGGTAGATGAATTGCTCGTCGTGCGGTGGCTCGTGGTCGGCTCTTGCGCCCTGGGCGGCCGCCTGGCGCAGCACTTCAAAAGGGGCGGCATTGCGGGCCACGAAGAAGCTGTCGAATGTCGGCTCGGGCGGCGGCGCGAGCGCGAGGGCCAGTTGCTGCATCAGGACCCCGAGTAAAGCTTGCTGTTGACGTACTTTGTTCGCACGTGCCGCAACGCGACCAGCAGTACGGCGCTGGCTGGCAGCGCCAGCAGCAATCCGACGAATCCAAATACCTGCCCGAATGCGAGCAGCGCGAAAATCACGGCTACCGGGTGCAGGCCGATGCGCTCCCCGACCAACTTTGGGGTGATGAAATTGCCTTCGATTGCCTGACCCAGGACAAAAACGGCCCAGACCCAGGCCAGCCCAACCCAGTCGGGGAACTGCATGGCGGCAGCAAGCGTGGCAAGCACGAAACCGGTCGCTGCCCCGACATAGGGCACGAATACCAGAACACCCGTGATGATGCCGATCGGCAGGAAAAACTCCAGTCCGGTCAGCCACAATCCCAGCGTGTAGAAGATGCTCATGACCAGGATAACCAGAATCTGCCCATGCAGGTACTGCGCGAGTGCTTGGTCGGCCTCGCGGACGAAGGCGACAACGCGCGCATGCCACCCGCGCGGCACGAGGGTGTCGATGCGCGCCAGCATCGGCTCCCAGTCGCGCATCAGATAGAACTGCACCACGGGTACCAGCACGGCGGTGGCGAACACGCCTATCAGCCCCAGGCCGCCGATGCGCAGCGATGCGAGCAGCTTCATCCCGATGCCGTCGCTTGCCTGCAGGGATGTTGCGATGGAGTCGCGCACGCTGGCCGAGTCAAGGCGGATGCTCACGCCGGCGTGTTCCTTGAGCCACGGCGCGATGGTGGCGTTGGCGCGATCGAGGAGGGCCGGGAGTTCACGGGCCAGTTGGGCAATTTCCTGAACGAACAGCGGAAGGACCGTGAACGCAAACAAGGCCAGCACTAGGGCTTCCACCAGCATGACAAGGCATACCCCCAGTGAACGCGGCACGCGCCGTCGTCCCAGCCACAGCACCATCGGCTGGCAGACATAGGCAAGGATCCCGGCCAGGAAGAACGGCATGAGGACCGGGGCCAGCGCGTAGAGCAAGACCAGGCCGGCGCACAGGGCGGCCAGCCAGGTCAATTTGCGTGAATCGGTTTCGCGTATCGGCATGCTCGGCAAATTTCAGCGCTAAAATCCGAAGGTGGAATATCGTTTGAAACAGGACGCAGCTCATTCGCGACCCGGCAATGCAATGCCGCGAGTGGCTCCGGGCGCGGCATGTCGCGATACGCATCCACGCCACGCCACTCATTGTAACCGCCCCAACCAGCGAGACGCCCCATCTTGAGCACCTCCAGCCCCCCCCCGAAATCCGCGTCCGCCCCATTGTCCTATCGTTCTGCCGGGGTCGACATCGACGCTGGCGACGCACTGGTGGAAGCCATCAAGCCGTTCGCAAAGCGCACCATGCGCCCAGAAGTGCTGGCGGGCATCGGTGGCTTCGGTGCCCTGTTCGAAATATCCAGGAAATACCGCGAGCCGGTACTGGTCTCGGGAACCGACGGGGTCGGGACCAAGCTCAAGCTGGCGTTCCGCCTGGATCGGCACGATACGGTCGGCATCGACCTGGTCGCGATGAGCGTCAACGACATTCTCGTGCAAGGGGCCGAGCCGCTGTTTTTCCTCGATTACTTTGCCTGTGGCAAGCTCGACGTGGCCCGGGCAAGTGACGTGGTGAAGGGAATTGCCCACGGCTGCGAACAAGCCGGTTGCGCGTTGATCGGCGGTGAGACTGCTGAGATGCCCGACATGTACCCGGACGGTGAATACGACCTGGCCGGGTTTGCAGTGGGTGTCGTAGAGAAATCGGCCATCATCGACGGGCGCTCCATCCAGGTGGGCGACGCGGTCATCGGGCTTGCTTCCAGTGGCGCGCATTCGAATGGTTATTCGCTGGTCCGTAAAATCCTCGATCGCTCGAAAATCGACCTGTATTCGGACTTTCACGGCCGGCCATTCGCCGATGTGCTGATTGCCCCGACGCGCATCTACGTGAAGCCGGTCCTGGCGCTGCTGCAGGCGCTACCGGTGAAGGGATTGGCGCACATCACGGGCGGTGGGTTGTTGGAAAATGTGCCGCGGGTGCTTCCGGACGAGGTCGCCGCAGTGCTCGATGCGCGAGCCTGGCCGCGCCCGCCGCTCTTCGACTGGCTTCAAGGCGAGGGGCAGGTGGCTGATGACGAAATGCACCGCGTTTTCAATTGCGGCATCGGCATGGTGTTGGTCGTTGCGCCAGAACATGTTGACGCCGCGCTGACCCGACTCAGGGCGAGCGGCGAGTCGGCCTGGCGCATTGGCGACATCGAGGCGAGAAAGCCCGGAGCGGCACAAACACGCGTTGTGCTTGGTTGAGGGGGCGGAACCGGTGCTGGGGCGATGGTTACCGTGGATCCGTGCTAGAGTTTTCAAGGCGACAATGTATCGACCCGGATTGCTTGTTTCGGAAGGAGGGCAGCGCATGCCGTCATCGATCGGGAACATGGCCCGCCCCTTGGTAATCGCGCGCTCTTTCGGGCCATCGCCAGGGATTGCCTCCGTGCGGCCAATGCGTCTGCAAGTCGTCGCCATGGCGATGAGTTCACTCGTCGCGGCCAGCGCCCTGGCGAATCCTACTGGTCCCCAGGTGCTCGGCGGAAGCGCCACGATCGCGACGGCGGGCAGCGTGATGACGGTCACGAGTCCGGGCGGGGCAATGATCGACTGGAAGGGGTTTTCGGTGGCCCCTGGCGAGACGCTGCGTTTTGTGCAACCCGATGGCAGTACCGTGGTCAATCGCGTGACCAATGGATCTCTGGGTATCGAAGGCCGCGTGGAGGCCAGCGGTCGTGTGCTGTTCCTCCAGGGAGGCAGTGTGTCGGGTGCCGGCGTCGGTGGCGATCTTGGCGTCATGACGGCCGCGGCGCTGCGTACGTCGTCGCTCGCGCCGCCCACGGGCGTGCAGGCGCGGGACCTTGCCTCGCGCGCCGCGCAGGCACTCAAGCACGGGCAGGCCTTTGTGATCGGACCGCGTGGCACCGCCTTGACGACGGATCGCAACAGCAACGTGCTGCTCGCAGCAGGGCGGGGCGCAGAACTCGGAGACAGGCGACTGCCATTCGTGCGAGTCGTGGTGGTTGCAGCGACCGACAAGCCTCTGGATCTCGATGCGCTGGTCGCGGCGCGTCCGAACGGCATTTTCAATGCGTTGTTCCTGTCCGCCGGTCCGGCATCCTCACAAATGCTTCAAGGGGAATCAGGCACCCTGGTTGCGACGATCGGCTCCACGGTCGAGGCGCCTGCGCCGGATGCGCGGCAAACGACAGTGCCAGAACCGGTGGCGATTGAACTGCGCGTGGCGAGCCTTGCCGCCCTGCCGGAGGAGCGAGCCTTGATGGCGGAGCTGGCACCCGTAGAAGAACGCGCTGGTGCCCCGGTCATTCGTGTGCCCGCGCCGGTGGAGGATCGTGTCATCGTCGTGTGGGCGGCCCCGGTGGAGGATCGTGCCGCGACCGCCGTCGTTCGTGCCGCCGCGCCGGTGGAGGAGCGCCTCCTGATTGCGATCGTGCGCGAACCGGCGACAGTCGAGGAGCGCGTTGCGCTGCAAGTGGCCAAATCCGCCGCTCCGGTTGAGCCGCGCATGCACCTTGCGCTGGCACGAGACGGGAGCACCGGTGCATCCCGTGAAGCGACAGCACCTGCGTTCACGAGGACTGGACTGGCGGCCGCGCCGCTCGCGTCTTTCCGGCCGGACATCGTTCAGGCCCAGCAATTGCTCATGAAGGAAGCGGCGCTCGCCTCCGGAGATGATTCTCCGGCTCGTGTTGCACAGGCTGCCGTGGAGAAGGTCGCGGTGCCCGCCGCCGCGGCAGTGGTGGCGCCTTCAGAGCAGCCGATAAGGCTGGCTGGCATCCAGCGTCGCATGCCCCGCATCATGATCGACTATCGGGGTGCTGTCTTTCACATGTAGAACCACTGGTGGCGGAGTGTTCGGCGGGATGGGGTGATTGGGCCCGAATTTCTGCATAATCGGTGACACCACCAAATCAAACATTGGATAACTTCAGGGAGTATTGCCATGGCAGAACAAAAAACGACTCAGGACAAGACGGCGGCTGTTGCGCCAAATAAAGCGGGCGAAGCGGAAAACAGGAACATCGGCCTGGGCGTCCGGCTGACGCCGGTCGATGATTCTGATCTGCCGGTGGTGTCGAACTACACCGCCCTGAACGTCTCACCCGGGATGGCCTTCATCGACTTCGGCTTTATCGAACCCGGCATGCTTGCCGCGTTGCCGCGCATGGTGAAGGAGGGCAGCAAACTGCCCGAGAACATCAACTGCAAGCTGGCGGTGCGTGTGGCTATGGGCTATGAAGCGTTGTCCAACCTGCGGCAACAACTCACGCAGATGCTGTCCAGCCTCCAGGCCAATAACGCAGGCGCGGCGAAGAAATAGCGACAGGGTGCCCCTGGAAAAGGGGCGCCTGATAATAATTAGGTTCTTTATGTCGGACTGCGTAAGGTCAATTTACTAAATTGATCACATCTGTCGCGGTCATTAAGCATGCATGCGCGAGCATGTGTGCGCGCTGCGGTGCGCAATCGCGTGGCCTGATCAGGCGGCGCGGGTTCGCGACCCCGAGAGCAAGGCGACGGGCTGTCCCGGACCCGCGCGTCGCTCAACCGGGTGCCCACTGTTCTTGTGGCAGTGGTGGCAGGATTTTTCGAACACGTATTCGGGGCGGGATTGCTCCTCGGGTGTGAGCACGGACTGGCAGACATAGCACTGCGCGGTGCCTGTCGGCTCCAGGTCCGGCCCCAGCGCCACGCGCTTGTCGAACACAAAGCATTCGCCGTGATAGTGCGCGCCGCCGCACGCCTCGAAATACTTCAGGATGCCGCCGTCGAGCTGGTAGACCTCCCGGAAGCCTTCCTTGAGCAGTAGGGGGGCGGCCTTTTCACAGCGAATGCCCCCGGTGCAGAAGGTCACGACAGGGCGATCCTTCCAGCGCGGGTCGATCGACTTTGCCGCTTCCGGCAATTCAGAAAACGACTTCAACGCCAGTTCCGCCGCGCCGTCGAAAGTGCCCAGGGATACCTCGAACCCATTGCGGGTATCGAGAAGCAGCACTTCGCGTCCTTCATCCAGCCAGCGCTTCAACTCCTGCGGGGCGATGCGCGGCGCGGGCGTGCGCGACGGGTCGACATCCGGGCGGCGCAGCGTGATGATTTCGCGCTTGGCCTTGACCAGCATGCGGTTGAAGGGCTGCTCTTCTGACCAGCTCAACTTGGTTTCAAGCCCGGCAAAGCGCGAGTCTTCCGCGAGGCGGGCAAGAAAGCGCTCGACCTGAACCTGCAATCCGGCGATGAACAGGTTGATGCCTTCGGGCGCCAGCAGGATGGTGCCCTTGAGTCCGAGGTCGCGGGCGCGGGCGCGCAAGCGAGAGCGCAATTCCTCGACATCATCCAAGGAAACAAACTTGTAGGCCGAGACGTTGAGGATGCGCATGAGCTGCTTGGCCTGCGATGCGTTGGGAGGCGGCGATTATAGCTGCGCCGATGTCGCTACGGGCGCCGCGATTGGGGTGGTGGAGCGGTAGAATCGTGGCGGTCCGTTCGAGCGCATTTCTGCGCCTATTGTGGCCCGCCTTTTTCACATCCGAAACCTGACATTACGGTGACCCAGCCTCGCTTCGTCCATTTACGCCTGCACAGTGAATACTCGATCACCGACGGCATCGTCAGGATCGATGACGCTGTGAAAAGGGCTGCGTCCGATCGCATGCCGGCGCTGGCGATTACCGATCTCGCCAATCTGTTTGGCATGGTGAAGTTCTATCGCGCGGCGCGCGCGAACGGCGTGAAGCCGATCATCGGTTGCGACGTGTGGGTGACCAACGAGTCAGAGCGCGACAAACCCCATCGACTCCTGTTGCTGGCGCAGTCCCGAGCCGGCTACCTGAAGTTGTCGCAACTCCTGTCGCGCGCATGGCTAGGCAACCAGCATCGTGGACGGGCGGAAATCAGGCGGGAATGGTTCGATTGCGAATCCAATGGTGCAGGCAAGAAGACATCGGGCGATCAGGCAACGGCCACCGAAGGGCTGATCGCGCTGTCGGGGGGGCTGGGGGGCGATGTTGGAACCGCGCTGCTTCAGGGTAACGCTGCGCAAGCGGACAAGCTGGCCGGCGAATGGGCGATGCGTTTTCCCGGGCGTTACTACATCGAATTGCAGCGTCCCGACCTGCCGCAATCGGAAGCCTACACGCAGGCTGCGGCGGCGCTGGCGGCGCGCGCTGGCCTGCCGGCGGTGGCGACGCACCCGGTGCAGTTCATTGCACCGGAGGATTACACGGCGCATGAAGCGCGCATCTGCATCGCCGAAGGTTATGTCATGTCGGACCAGCGCCGGCCGCGAGCGTTCGCGCCGAATAGCCACTTCCTTTCCCAGGAGGAAATGAGCGTGCTGTTCGCCGATTTTCCGGAAGCTGTGGCGAACTCGGTGGAGATAGCCAAGCGCTGCAATCTTGAACTGGAACTGGGCAAGTCCAAATTGCCGCAGTTTCCAACCCCGGACAACGTGGGACTGGATGACTACCTCGTGGCGCAAGCCAAAGCGGGGCTCGCAGGCCGGCTTGAGCTGCTTTATCCGGACCCGGAGGCGCGCGCCAAGGCGGCCCCTCGCTACGACGAACGCCTGCTCTTCGAGGCGAAGACAATCGTCCAGATGGGGTTCCCCGGCTATTTCCTGATCGTGGCCGATTTCATCAATTGGGCCAAAAACAACGGCATTCCGGTGGGGCCGGGGCGCGGCTCGGGCGCCGGGTCGCTGATTGCGTATTCCCTGGGCATCACCGACCTGGACCCGCTGGCCTACAACCTGCTCTTCGAGCGCTTCCTCAATCCGGAGCGGGTGTCCATGCCGGACTTCGATATCGACTTCTGCCAGGAAGGGCGCGACCGCGTGATCGAGTATGTGCGCGACAAGTACGGTCGCGAGTCGGTGTCCCAGATCGCGACGTTCGGCACCATGGCCGCCAAGGCCGTGGTGCGCGATGTGGGGCGGGTACTGGAGTGGCCGTACAGCCGTGCCGATGAGATGGCCAAGCTCATCCCGTTCCAGCCGGGCAAGCTGGTAACGCTGAAGCATCGTACCGACAAGAACGACACGCAGACGATCTATGCGCGTGAAGTGGAACCCCAGATCAACCAGCGCGACCGGGACGACGAAGAGACGCACCAGCTGCTCGAGCTGGCCATGCAGCTGGAGGGCATGTCGCGCAACGTCGGCATGCACGCCGGGGGCGTGCTTATCGCGCCGGGAAAGCTGACTGACTTCTGTCCGGTCTATGTCGCTCAGGGCACCGAAAACGTGGTGTCGCAGCTCGACAAGGATGATGTCGAGGCGGTGGGACTGGTCAAGTTCGACTTCCTCGGCCTGACCACGCTGACCATCCTGGATTGGGCCGCCAAGCACGTGCGCCGCCTGCACGACCCGCAATTTTCACTGGAACGCATCCCGCTCAATGACCCGGCGGCCTACCGCATCTTTTCGACCGCCAACACCACCGCAGTGTTTCAGTTCGAGTCGCGCGGAATGCGCGATCTGCTCAAGCGCGCGCGCCCGGACCGGTTCGAGGACATCATCGCGCTGGTGGCGCTGTACCGGCCGGGCCCGATGGACCTGATACCGGAATTTTGCGACCGCAAGCACGGCAAGGCGGTGGACTATCCCGACCCGCGTGCTGAGACAATCCTGTCGGAGACCTACGGCATCATGGTCTATCAGGAGCAGGTCATGCAGATGGCGCAGATCATCGGAGGCTACTCACTGGGTGGAGCCGACCTGCTGCGCCGGGCCATGGGCAAGAAGAAGCCCGAAGAGATGGCCGAGCACCGCGGCATTTTTCGCGAGGGTGCCGGCAAGAACGGCATTGCTCCCGAGAAGGCGGACGAGATCTTCGACTTGATGGAGAAGTTTGCAGGGTACGGCTTCAACAAGTCGCATGCCGCAGCCTATGCGCTGGTCGCCTACCAGACTGCGTACATGAAGGCGCACTATCCGGCTGCTTTCATGGCGGCCAACATGTCGGCAATGGCTGACGACACGGACAAATTGCACCTGTTGCGAGATGACGTGCTGGACAACGGGTTGAAGCTGCTGGCGCCGGACATCAACACGGGCGAATTCCGCTTTGTTCCCCTGGACGCGAAAACCATTGCCTATGGCCTGGGGGGCGTCAAGGGAACAGGCGAATCGGCGATTGGCGCGATCCTCAAGGCGCGCGCATCAACGAATGGGGCGGACGGCAGAATCAAGGACCTCTTCGATCTGTGCCGTCGCGTGGACAAGCGCGTCGTTAATCGTCGCGTCATCGAGGCGTTGGTGCGGGCCGGGGCGCTGGACCACGCGCGCACGTCCGAGTCGGATCATCGCGCCAGCGTTCTTGCCTCGGTGGGAATTGCCATGGAGGCCGCCGAGCAGGCCGAGCGCAACGCCAACCAGGTGAGCCTGTTTGGGGGCTCCGATGAAGGGTCGACGACCAGGCTGGCCCTGATCGAGCGCCCGCGTTGGACCGAGGTCGAGCAGCTTCAGGAAGAAAAGGCGGCGCTCGGCTACTACTTCAGCGGGCATCCTTTTACGGCATACCGTCGTGAGCTCGGGAGCTTCCTGAAAGTCCCGCTGGCGCAACTTTCCCCGAGGAATGAAACGCAATTGCTCGCCGGCATCGTCAGCGGCACGCGCATGATGCAAACGCGCAACGGGCGAATGGCTGTGATCATTCTGGATGACGGCACGGCTGCGATCGAGGTCACGGCATTCGCCGAACTCCACGATGCCCATCGCGAGCAATTGAAGGACGATCGCGCGGTAGTCATCGTCGGCAAGGTCACCAAGGACGAGTACTCGGGCAGCGTTCGCGTGCGCGCGGAAAAGGTGCTCGACCTTTCCCAGGCGCGCAGTCGCTTTGCCCGCGAAATGCGCCTGTCCATGAACGGCGCGGCCTCGGTTGCGGGCAAGGCATCCGCCGCTCGCCTGAAACAACTGCTGGCTCCGCATCGCAACGGGCCCTGCCCGGTGGCGATTCGCTATCGCAATGGCGACGCAAGCGTCGAGGTGCGCCTGGGCAACGACTGGCGCGTGAACCTCGACGACGCGCTGATCGCGTCACTTCGCGAATGGTTGAAACCCGAGAATGTCGAGATCCTGTACCAATAGTCATCGCCGCATTTTTTGTTCTGAGAGGTGTTCATGGCGCGTCAACGCACACAGGCAGTGGGTGTCAGTGTCAAGGCCGCAGCGGATGCGGCCAGCAGGCTGGCGACGGGGCCTTCGTCCAGCCATCATCGGCGCGCCGTGTCAGTGGTGCGGCAGTTCCGGGTCATTGTGCAGGCAATACGGCAGCATTACACGAGGGTGGAGCGCGCGGCTGGCATCAGCGGTGCGCAACTCTCGGCCATGAACCAGATCGCCCATGAACCGGGACTGACGGTCAGCGGCCTTGCAACCCGCCTGGGCCTGCATCAGTCAACGGTCAGCAACCTCACGGCCCGATTGGATTCCCTCGGCTATGTGTCCCGCACACGCGTCAAGGGCGACAGGCGCGTTGTTGAACTGGCGTTGACCCCGGATGGCCAGAAGATGATGCGACAGGCGCCGCAGCCGGCCGCGGGCGTCCTGCACAATGCGCTGGAGAACATGCCGGACGAGGCCTTGTTGGCCCTGCATCACCAATTGGAAAAAGTCATCGCCTTGTTGGCGATAAAGGATCCGACGGCGGCGACGCGCCCCATCGACGAGGTATAGCAAAAACCCGCGTCCAAACCCATCGGTGATCGGCTGGCGCGGCCGATTTCGCGTGTGGCGCTGCTATTCCGATGGGCGAATGACGAAGCCCTCGCAAGCCAGCTCCGCCTCGACGCCGACCGACTTGACCCCCGCTACGCGCGCCGCCCGGGGCCCGCGCCAGGCCCAGTCGATGAGCGCTCGCACGGCATCGGGAGGGCCGTCGACGAAGGCTTCCACGCTTCCATCGTGACGATTGCGCACCCAGCCCGTGACCCCCAGCGCCACGGCTTCGCGGCGCATGGTTTCGCGATAGCCGACGCCTTGAACCAGGCCGGTCACGTGAAGTCGCAGCGCCATGAAAGCGATCGATCAGCGCAGCGCCTGCAGCGCTGCCTCGCTGTGCAGGGTGTAGATGGCACCAATGCACATGGCAACGACCGGAATAACCACGACCAGCGCGCCGACAATCGCCGCCGGCCAGCTGAAGCGGCCTGCACCGGGCTCGGCCGCGTGTTGCTGCTTCATCAGCTTGATCCGTGTCGCGCTGTTGACCACGACCAGCACGATGAGCACATAACAGAAATATTCCAGCAGGGTGCCGCCGAGCGCCTTGCCGTTGACCACCCCCAGGCCGCCGATGAATCCGACGATCCAGATGCCCAGCAGGAATAAGTCGTTCCACAGGCTGTAGTTCTCGTAGCGCTGCGTGAGTTTGCCTTCGAGGTGCAGGTAGCGGAACAGGGCGATGCCGATGGCCAGAACCATGCCAGAGACCACCAGGAAGAACCAGCCGAGGAATTTGAGCGACAGGGGTTGAATGAAGTTTTCCATAGGCGCTATTTTTGCACGGCAAGCTGCCGGACGCGAAGAATTACCTGCTCAGGAGAGGGCGCAATATTGTCCTCGCCCGGTTGGTGAATGAACGCAGTCAGCCTGGTGACTGGGCTTGGACCGGGGCCGCACGAGTCAGCGCTTCATTGAACGTCCCGCAATAGTCGCCCGGAAGCAGCGCGTCCAAGACCCCGGCTTTTCGGAGCTTGCCGAGCACACGGTCATTGGCCTCGCACAAGACGACACGTACATTGCGCTTGCGCAGGTTTGCTATCACCTCTTCCACCGTTTGAATGCCGGTAATGTCCATGAATGGCACGCGGTGCAGCCGGAGGATCAGGATTTTCGGATCGCTATGCGTCTGCAGCAATGCCCGTTGAAAATTCTCGACGGCACCGAAGAACATCGGCCCTGCAATCTCATAGACCAATACGCCGGGTGGCAACCGGGTCAGGCCATAGTCTGCCAGTTCACGCTCCAGTGTTTTTGGATCCACCGGGTGGGTTTCAACCATCTCGGACATCCGGTGCAGAAAGTGAAGTATGGCAAGAATCACGCCGACGTTGACCGCCACGACCAGGTCAGCGAACACGGTGAGGAGAAAGGTGATCACGAGAATCGCCCGGTCGGCAGTGGGGGCCTTCCTGAGCATGTGGACGAAGTGCTTCACCTCGCTCATGTTCCAGGCCACCACGAACAGGATGGCGGCCAGCGCGCCGAGAGGGATGCTGGACGCAAGCGGCGCCAGGAACAGCAGCACCGCAACCAGCGTCATGGCGTGCACCAGGCCGGCCAGGGGGCTGCTGCCGCCGTTGCGGATATTGGTCGCCGTCCGGGCAATGGCACCCGTGGCGGCAAAGCCGCCGAACAGCGGCGCCACGATGTTGGCGATGCCTTGGCCGATGAGTTCCTGGTTCGAGTTGTGCCGGGTGCCAGCCATGCCATCGGCCACCACCGCCGACAGCAGGGACTCGATTGCCCCCAGCATCGCGATAGTGAAGGCGGGCCCGATCAGCGTGATCACCTGGGCCACGGACAGATTCGGCATACTCAACGAAGGCAACTCCTGCGGGATGCCTCCAAAGGCACTCCCGATCGTGGCTACCCCGGGCATTTGCAGCAGCGACTGGAGCACGGTTGCGACAACCATCGCCACCAGTGGTCCCGGAACGCGTGAAAGCCCCTTGATTCGTTGTGAGTACAGAACCAGAACCAGACTCAGGACCGCCAAGCCCAACGTGGCGAGGTGCAACTGCGGCATGACCTCAATGAGGTGCCACAGCTTGTCGTGAAAGTGCTCGCCATCGACCTTTGGCAACCCGAGAAAGTCGCGCCATTGTCCGACGAAGATGATCACGCCTATGCCTGCCGTGAAGCCATTGATCACGGGGGGCGGGATGAATTTGATGACACCTCCCATCCGGGCCACGCCCATCAGCAGCAGAATGATGCCCGCCATGAGTGTCGCCACCTGCAATCCGGCAATGCCGTATTTGGCGGTTACACCGGCCAGGATGGCAATGAACGCGCCGGTCGGGCCGGCGATCTGCAGCCGGCTGCCGCCGAACAGGGACACCAGGGCACCACCGATGATGGCCGTATAGATTCCCTGCTCAGGCCGCGCGCCCGAGGCGATGGCAAAGGCCATTGCCAGCGGCAACGCGACCACGCCGACAATCACGCCGGAAACGATATTCGGAAGCCAGTGCTTGCGAGTGAGAAGCCCGGCGGCGCGGGCTTCGAGAATCGCGATCACGACTTGGGCCAGATCCTATTTGACCCGCATGCCGGGTTCGGCGCCGGCGTCCGGGGCAAGGAGGTACAGGCCGGGAGCATCGCCGCTGGCGGCGAGGACCATGCCCTCGGACAGGCCGAACTTCATCTTGCGCGGCGCCAGGTTGGCCACCACCACGGTGAGGCGGCCTTCCAGCTTGGCCGGGTCATAGGCCGACTTGATGCCGGCGAATACCTGGCGCGTGCCGAGCGCGCCGACGTCGAGCGTGAGTTTCAGCAGCTTGTCGGCGCCTTCGACATGCTCGGCCTTGATGATGCGCGCGATGCGCAGGTCGATCTTGGCGAAGTCGTCGATAGAGATGGAGGCCGCCTGGTTCGTTGCCGGAGCAGCTGGAACCCCGGATTTTGCTGGCGTGGCAGGGTGGGGAGTCGATGCAGTCACTTTGGCGCGTTCCTCCTCGATTTCGAACAGCGCATCGAGCTGTTTGGGGTCGACGCGGGTCATGAGGTGCTTGTAGTCGTTGATGCGGTGATCGGCGGCAAGCAAGGATGCGGCGTCGCTCCAAGCTAATGGCCCGATATTCAGGAACTTCTCTACGCTCGCCGCCAGCGTTGGAAGTGCCGGCTTCAGGTAGATGGTCAGCAGCCTGAACATCTGCAGTGCATCCGTGCAAGTGCGGTGCAGGTCTGCGGGATTGCCGGTCTTGGCCACTTCCCACGGTTTATTCAGATCGACAAAGACATTGGCTTTGTCGGCAAGCGACATGATTTCCCGAAGCGCCTTAGCAAATTCCCTTGCTTCGAAAAGTTCCTTGATGGGCGCGGCGGCCTCCTGCATCGCGGCAATGATGGCATTGCCGTCATCTTTCCCTAGCAGCTTTCCATCGAAGCGCTTTGAAATGAAGCCGGCACACCGGCTTGCAATGTTGATGTACTTCCCGACCAGGTCGCTGTTCACTCGGGCGACGAAATCATCCGGATTGAAATCCACGTCCTCCACATTGGCATTCAGCTTCGCGGCGATGTAATAGCGCAACCACTCCGGGTTCATGCCGATGTCGAGATAACGCAGCGGCGAGATGCCGGTGCCGCGGCTCTTGGACATCTTCTCGCCGGACACGGTGATGAAACCGTGCACATGCACGTTGTCCGGCACCTTGTATCCGGCGAACTTCAGCATCGCCGGCCAGAACAGGGTGTGGAAGTAGATGATGTCCTTGCCGATGAAGTGGATCTGCTCGCTGCGCGGGTCGGCGAGGAAGGCGTCGAAATCCATGCCTTTCTTGGCGCAGTAGTTCTTGAAGCTGGCGAGGTAGCCCACCGGTGCATCCAGCCAGACATAGAAGTACTTGCCTGGCGCATCGGGGATGGGGATGCCGAAGTAGGGGGCGTCGCGCGAGATGTCCCAGTCACCGAGCGCTTTCTCACCCTCGCCGTCCAGCCACTCCTTGGCCTTGTTGGCAACCTGCGATTGCAGGCGGTCGCCGACCCATTCGCGCAGGAAGTCCACGCAGCGCGGGTCGGACAGCTTGAAGAAAAAATGATCCGAGGTCTTCATTACCGGCGCGGCACCCGACAACGTCGAGTACGGGTTCTTCAGGTCGGTGGGCTGGTAGACCGAGCTGCAGTTCTCGCAGGCATCGCCGTACTGGTCCTTGGCGCCGCAGTTGGGGCACTCGCCCTTGATGTAGCGGTCGGCGAGGAACATGCCCTTCACCGGGTCGTAGAA
>CANJXQ010000021.1 GCA_947478805.1 Betaproteobacteria bacterium
TAGGTTCCGGCGAAGCCAGGATGCCCCGGAACCGTCGGGTACACATGCTCGGCCAATTGCAGCAGCAGTCGCCCGTCCTTGTCATTGAACCAGCGCGGGGCGCGGTCGCGGAATTTGGCCTCCATGTACTCCTGCCAAACCGTCACCGGTTCGTACACGTGGGTATCGAAATCGACATATTGTCCAGCCATGTTTGCTCCTTCTTAGTTGCTTAGTTGTAATGGTTTATGAATGATTTTGTGGCCGATCTTCGCCGTGGCAGGCATCGCAGGGAGTACTTGAAATCATGGTCTCAGGACCCGGCCGCTGCCAGTTCCCGTGATGTTCTTTCCTGACCTGCGAATGATAGTGCCATTCACCATGACATGCTCGATGCCGGTTGGTTCCTTTACGATGCGATCGGCCCCCGCGGGCAGGTCGTAGACGCGCTGGTTGCGCCCCTCCGCGATGGTGGCCGGGTTGAACACGCACAGGTCCGCATAATAGGTAGGCTTGATCTCGCCGCGCTCCTTGAACCCGAAAACCCGCGCTAGGTGTCCGGTCAGGCGCCAGACGCCGAATTCCAGCGGGAAATCCCCGCGATCGCGCACAAAATGCCCGAGCATGCGGATCGGGAAGTCGGCTTGGCAGAACTGGCTCACATGGGCACCGCCATCGCCCAGGCCCAGGAGCACCGGATCCTGGCGCAGCAGTTTCGCCACTTCATCTTCGTCGAAGTTGAACATGATGAGCTTGAAGCGGGTCTGCAATTCTTCCTGGCGCGCCAGTTCCACCATGGCGCTCATGCCGGATTTCCCGGGCCCTGCGATCTCGGCGATCGATTTGCCCACCAGTTCCGGGTGCGCCGCGCTTTCGTCGACGTAGATCCGGTCGAAGCGGATCTGGAAGCTGCGCCGCTCCTTGTTGGCGTTGAATGCGGCCTCGACTTCCGCCTGCCAGGTCGCGTCCTGCATCGCGACGATGCGCTCGGGAATGGGGAGCTTCGACAAGGCCGCAAATCCGGGAACGGAATGGAAGAAGTACGGCCGCTCCAGCGTGAAATGGCTGGTGATGGCGGCGCACGCCATTTGGGCCCACAAGTTGGCCCCTTCGCTGCGTGCCTCCATGGTGTCGCGCACATAGTCCCACTGCCTGTTTCCATCCACGCCCTGGTGGAGCGACGTCCACGTGGTTGGCCTTTTCGTGCGCAACGCCAGCCTGCCGTAATCCTTGACCACCAGCCCCGGTCCGCCCACGCCCTGGATGACGCCCGCCCCGGCACTTCCCAGAACGTCACAAAGCGCAGCCACCTCCTCATACACGGCGGCACGACTCGGCACCGGGCGCCCGTTGCCGTCGACGTGCGAGGGAGATCGGGATGTGGAGAAGCCCCAGGCACCTGCCGTCATGGCCGATTCGAGCTGTCGCTGCATGCGCGCCACGTCGTCGGGGCCGGCCACTCCACCCGGGTTATCGGGCATTTCGTACATGCGCAGCGCCGTGTGCCCTACAAAGGAGGCCACGTTGAGCGAGGTCCGGCGCTGCTTCACCACCTCAAGGTACTCGCCGAAGCTCTCGAAATCCCACTTTATGCCGGCCTTCAAGGCATCCACGGACATGGCTTCGACGGTACCCAGCGTTTCCATGCATGCGCCACGTGCCTGCGGACGCATGGGGGCCAATGTCAGGCCGCAATTGCCGAACATGACTGTGGTCACGCCATACCAGCTGGTCGGCGTGAGTTCCGCATCCCAGAGCACCTGTGGATCGTAATGGGTGTGCACATCGATGAACCCCGGCGACACCGCCAGCCCCGTGCAGTCGATGCGCTCCCTGGCGCTCGCCGCAGACAGGTCGCCTACGGCGACGATGCGATCGCCGCGCACGCCGACATCGCCGCGAAACGGCGGCGCGCCGGTGCCGTCCACCACCATGCCACCGGAAAAAATCGTGTCATATGCCATCGTGTGCACCTTCAGGAGTCCATTGAACGGACATCGGCGCACATGCCCCTTTTGAGCATGGTGTTACGAATATCCTCGGGTGCCAAGAATACGGTGCAAGCCATGCCCCAGTCCAGCGGCAAATCATGATGCGGTGGCGCATCGAACCGGTTTTTTGCACCCATGTCGGGTAGACGGGGCGGTGCAGACCGGGATACGCTTGCGGCCCGCACTCCACCCGAACCGGATCAATACATGCCGACCCAAGACCTGCCCAAGCTTGACCAGCCCGAACTCTTCTACACCGAGATGATCATCAACAATGCCAAGTATTTCGCCAAAAAACCGGCGGTGATCTGCGGCGACGAGCGCCTGAGCTGGGCTGAATTCCACCTGCGCACCAATAAAGTGGCTAACGCGCTGATCGCGCTGGGCCTCAAAAAGGGCGACAAGGTCTGCATGCTCATGCAAAGTTCCATCCCGATGTTCGAGCTCATCTGGGGCACCATCAAGGCCGGCGGGGTTGCCGCACCGCTGAACGTGATGATGGCGCAGGATTCGCTCGCCCGCATGGTCAACAATTCCGATGCGCGACTCGTGTTCGTGGACGCGACCACGCGTGAACAAATGGACGCCGCGCGCAAGGACCTGGAAAACGTCAAGGCAGACGGCCTGTTCTGCCTGGGCGGTGCCAATGGCTATCGCGCCCCCGAAGCGCTTGTCGATGCGGCGCCCGACCACCGTCCGGATGTCACGCTGACGATGTCCGATTCAATGAACATCATCTACAGCTCGGGCTCCACCGGCGCGCCCAAGGGCATCGAGCATAGCCATTTCGCGCGCCACGCCTACTCCTGCGGCTTCGGGCCGGGCATGAAAATGGACCGCTTCACGGTGTCGATCTGCTGCACCCCGCTCTACACCAACGGCACCTGGATCACCATGCTGCCCACGGTCTATTGGGGCGGCACGGTGGTGCTGCTGTCCAAGTTCAGCGCCCAGGCGTTCCTCGAGACGGTGCAGCGCGAGCGCTGCACGCATACCTTCATGGTGCCGACCCAGTACATCCTCATTGTCGAGTCGGAGGGATTCGAGAAATACGACGTCAGTTCAATGAAGGTATTGCTGCACGGCGGCCAGCCCATCACCGGGAAGACCTATGGGCAGTTGCGTCAGAAGTTCCCGCTCGCCGGCCTGTATGAAACCTACGGCATGACCGAGGGATTCATCACGCTGTCACTGCCCGCAGACAAGGAACTGCCCGGCAAACTGGGCACCGTCGGCATGCCCATCTTCGGCGGCGACATCGTCATTCTGGGCGATGACGGCAAGGAGCTGCCCAACGGAGAGATCGGCGAAATCGCCGGTTGGAGCCCGGCGCTGATGAAAGGCTATTACAAGGACCCGGAGCGCACCGCCGAAATGATCTGGCGCGACGCCCGCGGTCGCACCTACATCAAGAGCGGCGACCTCGGCCGCATGGACGACGACGGCTACTTGTATGTGTCAGGCCGTACCAAGGACATGATCAAGTCGGGGGGCATCAATGTCTTCGCCAAGGACATCGAGGACGTGTTCATGTCGCATCCGCAGGTGATGGAGGCGGCGGCCATTGGCGTTCCGCATGAGAAATGGGTGGAAACGCCGCTGCTCCTGGCCATCATGCGCCCCGATGCCACGATCAGCGCCGACGAACTCAAGGCATGGGGCAACGCCAAGCTGGGGAAATTCCAGCGCGTCGACAGGGTTGAGTTTCGCGATGAATTCCCGCGCGCGGGTCACGACAAGGTGTTGAAGCGTGCGCTGCGCGATCCGTATTGGGCGGGGCACGCGGCCAAGCCCTGAATGGGCCGCGCCCCAGGGCGTCAGATGCGGCGCTGGAACCAGATGATGGACAAGAGCGCTGCAAGAATCATCAGCACGGCTGCACCCGCGCTGAACAATGCGCTGACTTCGGTTTCCTGGCGCTCCAGCGCGAATTTCGTGCCGAGGTGCTCATAGACCTGCTTCAGATCCTGGGCGTTGCTGGCTTGGAAATATTCGCCACCGGTGCGTTTCGCGACTGCCTTCAGCGATTCTTCATCGAGTCGCATCCAGTATGAATAGCCTCCGCCCCAACTGCCGGGCATGCTCGCACCTTCCTTGGTTCCGAAGCCCACGGTGAATACGCGCACGCCGCGATCGGCCGCCATTTTGGCCGCCTCCACGGGATCAGGGCCAGTCGTTCTGCGCCCGTCACTGAGCAGCACGATGACACCGCCAGTGTAGGACCCGACGGGCACTGGCCGGATCTCTTTCGCCGGTGGCTTCTTCTTGGCGCGGTCGATCGCCTTGCCTCCCCCGCCGTAGCCCCCGCCCCATCCCCCATAGCTGCCGTAGCCGCCTTCGAACAGGATGGATTCCAGGTCGATGCCGTCATTGGGAAACAACACCGAAAGGGCCAGGATCAAACCACTGCCTGTAGCCGTGCCGCGTTGCAGGTCGAAACGGTCAATGGCCGCCAGCATGTCCTCACGCTTGTCGGTGACAGTCTGGACAAGCGCTGCAGTCCCGGCGAAGGACACGATTCCCAGCCGGATGTTCTTGGGCAACTCCTCGATGAAGGCGCGCGCTGCCTGCTGGGCACCGGTGATGCGATTCGGCGCCACGTCGGTGGCCAGCATGCTGCGAGACACGTCCATGGCAAGCACCACGGTCATGAATTCGGCGGGCAGGATGACGGTCGCGCTCGGCCTGGATACAGCAAAGATCGCTGCAGTCAGGCTGACGAGAAACAGTGCCGGGGGCACGTGGCGACGCCAGCCCAGGTGCCGCCCCACGGCATCGCGCACCAGCATCAGGCTGGCGTAACGGATGGCCGACTTCTTGCGCCGGTACAGGGCGTAGACGTAGCCCGCAACGAGCACCGGTACGATGAGCAACAACCAGAGCAACTCTGGCCACAGGAACCGCATTCCCTTCCCCCTGCTCCAATCGTGCCTGGCTGGATTGTTGCGCCGCTCAGGCACCGAAGTGTCGCCACTTTATCATTGTCCCGTAGTTGGGTCAGCAGCAGTCGGTTCAGTGACGCGTCGCCATTTCCCCAGCCGAGCTTGCCTGCGCGCGCACCAGTGATTTACCGGCGAGCACGACCGTGTTACCGTCGGGTTTGCCGGCGCAGGATTGCATCGAGGATTGGATCTAACTTGGCGCCGCAAGGGGACGGGGGAACATGAAACGCGCGGCGCTCTATAGCGGCTCGGTGCACAGGAACCGGGCAGACCACGTTGAACCGGACGCCGAGACCGGCTCGGCAGAGTCGCAGGTGCCGGCCGCGCCGGGCCGCATTCGAAGCTTTATTCAGCGCTTCGAACGCCCACTGATGTTTTTCACCGGGCTGCTGATTGCACTAGCCGTCACATTCGGTCGCGAGGCGAACCGCCCCGAGCCGCGCGAGATCACCCAGGAAGACATCGACGCTGCAGTGTTGCAGACGTTCGAGACCAAGCCCCTGCCCTCGCGCGCGGCCAAGGCCGCGGAGGCGGTGCGCCCATCCGTGGTGCGCGTGCGCGGCTTCGGGGAAAATCCCAAGAAACCCAAGGAAGGTGAAAAGGAAATCGGGGTAGGCAGCGGTTTCGTCATCTCGGAAAAGGGCCTCATCCTCACCAACCTGCACGTCGTGGCCGGGATGAAGCGCATTGCCGTCGTCTATCACGATGGCATGGAAACCGATGCCGAAATCGTCCAGGTCTTCCCCGATAACGACATGGCGCTCATCAAGGTAGGCAAGATGCCGGACGACCTGCCCCCCGCCACGCTGGGCGGCAGCGGCCGCCTGCGTCCGGGAGACGAGGTGGTGGCGGTCGGTTTTCCCTTCGGCATCGGCCCTTCGGTATCCGCTGGCGTGGTCTCGGGGCTGAACCGCGAGTTCCGCTCGCCCGAAGGCAAACGCATCATCACCGGCATGATCCAGTTCGATGCAGCGGCCAATCCGGGTAACTCCGGCGGGCCGCTGATCAACATGGAGGGCGAAGTGGTCGGCATCGTCACTGCCATCCTCAATCCCAGCCAGACGCGCACCTTCATCGGCATCGGCTTCGCGGCGACGATGGAAGCCGCCGGCAGCATGGTCGGCATTCCCCCACTCTAGACAACAGGACCCCAATCCCATGGATAGCACCCAATCCACGCAAGGCGCGCGCAGCAGCTTCGCACCTCCGCCTGGCTCCAGCAGCGCTTCAGCGACCCAGGACATGGCGCGTTCGGGTACCGAAGTTGCAGCCCTCATGGAACGCGTGCTCTATGAGGTCAAGCGCGTGGTGGTCGGCCAGGACCATTTCCTCGAGCGTGTGCTCGTCGCCATCCTCGCGCAGGGCCACCTGCTGGTCGAGGGAGTTCCGGGCCTGGCGAAGACGCTGACGGTCAACACACTGGCGCGGACCGTCCGCGGCGCCTTCAAGCGCATCCAGTTCACCCCCGACCTGCTGCCTGCCGATCTCGTCGGCACGCGCATGTACAGCCAGAAGACCGGCGAATTCAGCACCGTCCTCGGCCCCGTATTCACCAACCTGCTGCTGGCCGACGAAATCAACCGCGCCCCCGCCAAGGTGCAGAGCGCGCTGCTGGAAGTCATGCAGGAGCGCCAGGTCACCATCGCCGGCGAAACGCGCAAGGTACCGGAGCCATTCCTCGTCATGGCCACGCAAAACCCCATCGAGACCGAAGGCACCTATCCGCTGCCCGAGGCACAGGTGGACCGCTTCATGATGAAAGTGCTGGTCGGCTACCCGACCGAGGAAGAAGAGTTCGTCATCGTGCAACGCGTGACCGGGCCCTCATCGACGGTGACGCCGGTCGCAACCACCGAACAGCTCATCGCGCTGCAGGCCGAGTGCCGCAAGACCTACGTGGACCCGGGCCTCGTGCAGTATGCGGTGCGTCTGGTGGCCGCGACGCGCGATCCGGCACGCTTCGGCCTGGATGACATCGCGCGCTTCATCACCTTCGGTGCCAGCCCGCGCGCCACCATCAACCTGATCGAGGGCGGCCGTGCCCTCGCCTTCCTGCGCGGTCGCGGCTACGTGCTGCCGCAGGATGTCGCCGACCTCGTACCCGATGTGCTGCGCCACCGCCTCGTGCTGTCCTACGAGGCGCTGTCGCACGCGCAGACCGCCGACCAGATCATCATGCGGGTGATGCAGGCCATCCCCGCGCCCGAAGCACCGTTGGGATCGCATGTCGAAGTCCCCGCCAACGCCTAGCGGCGGCGCGGCCGGGAGCAAACGCAACGGCGTTCGCGGAACTTGGGGTAGCGGACTACGTAGTGGATTGCAGAACGGCGTGCGGCGACTGGCCCCCTTGCCGGGGCGCATCGGTCGCCCGGTCATGGGCGCACTGCGCACGCCCGTGCAGGACGTAGGTCCGAACGTCGTGCGTGCGGTGCGCGCCTGGGCCGCCGAGTCGCGCCGTCGCGCCGAAGAACGCGAACTCGCGAACAACCCGCCACCGCCGCCGCGCGCCGATCCCGAAACGGTGATGCGCAAGCTCGAGTGGACCGTCATCCGCCGCCTGGATGGGCTTCTCCAGGGCGATTACCGGACGCTGTTTCGCGGCTTTGGCCTCGACCTCGCCGACCTGCGCGAATACCAGCCGAACGACGATGTGCGCCACATCGATTGGAACGTCACCGCGCGCATGCAAGTGCCGCATGTGCGCGAGTTCCAGGAAGACCGCGAAGTCGCCGCCTGGTTCGTGCTGGACCTCTCGGGCTCCATCGACTTCGGGTCCTATTCGGTGCGCAAGCGCGCCCTGTCCAGCGAATTCGTCACCGTGCTCGCGCGACTTCTCACGCGCTACGGCAATCGGGTCGGTGCGATCCTGCACGGCGACGGCGACCACGAGATGATCCCGGCGCGCGCCGGGCGCCGGCATGTGCTGCACCTGATCGACCGCATGTTCGATTTTGGCGCGCGCAGGAAAACGCCAGCGGCCGCGCCCGCAAAGCCCAAGCGCGGCGCCACGCCGGAGGCGCTGGGCAAGGAAACCGATCTCGCCTCGGTGCTCCAGCGCGCCCAGCCCCTCATCCGGCGCCGCTCCGTGGTGTTCCTCGTGTCCGACTTCATCAGCAGCACGGACTGGACGCGCGCGCTGGCGCTGCTTGCGCGCCGTCACGAAGTGGTGGCAGTACGCCTCTACGACCCGCTGGAGGTCGCGCTGCCGGACCTGGGCCTCGTCGTCATGCAGGACGCGGAGACCGGCGAGCAGATGTTCGTCGACACCAACGACGCCGGCTTTCGCAAGCGCTTTGCTGCGGCCGCCGAGAAACGCGAGCGCGACTTGCGCAATGCTTTCGCCGAGGCCGGCGTGGATTGCCTGGAACTGGCCACGGACGACCGGCTTGACGAGGCCCTGCTGCGCTTCATGCGCCTTCGCAAGCAACGCAGCCGAATGTCCGCGGGTGCGAGCAACGCGGCGATTCCCCGCTAGGCACAGCACATGATCGACATCACCACCATCAACTTCATCTGGCCGAGGATGCTGTGGCTGCTCGCGTCCCTGCCAGTGCTGGCGCTGGTCTACATGCTGATGGTTTGGCGGCGCGGCCGCGTCGGGCGCCGTTACATCAACCTGGAAATCGTGGGCGAATTGGCGGGCGCCGGCGCGGGCGGTGGCGGCAACATCGCCGGCCAATGGGCTGGTGCGAGTCGTACTCCCTCCCGCCTCGCGCGGTGGCGGCGCCACATCCCGCCGGTCCTGACCCTGCTGGCCCTTGGCGCGCTGATCTTCGCCATCTCCCGGCCGCAAGCCGTCATCCTGCTGCCCTCAAAGGTGGAAACCATCATGCTGGCCATCGACAATTCGGGCAGCATGCGCGCAACCGACGTGAAGCCCACGCGCATGGGCGCGGCGCAAGCGGCCGCCAAGGCCTTCATGGAAGACCAGCCGCGCCAGATGCGGGTCGGCGTGGTGGGCGTGGCCGCCGCCGCCGTGGTGCAGACGCCCACCACCAACCGCGAGGATGTGGCGCAGGCCATCGACCGCTTGCAGCCGCAACGCGGCACTGCACTGGGCAGCGGCATCATCATCTCGCTGGCCACGCTGCTGCCCGGGCAAGGCATCGACGTGGCCAAGCTCACGGGCGAGGGCCAGCCGCCGCCCACCACGGTCGGCCCGCCCAAGCCGCCCGAGCCGAAGAAGCCGGTCGTGCCGAGCGGCTCCAACACGGCCTTGGCCATCGTGCTGGTCACCGACGGCCAGAGCAACACCGGGCCCGATCCGATCAAGGCGGCGGAAATCGCCGCCGAGCACGGCGTGCGCGTATTCACCGTCGGTATCGGCACGCCCGAGGGCACCACGCTCAGCGTCGACGGGTTTTCGCTGCGCGTTCGCCTTGATGAGGACCAGTTGAAGAAGATCGCGACGACCACCAATGGCGAATACTTCCGCGCCAGCAGCGCCACCGACCTGGGCAAGATCTACAAGTACATCGGCGCGAAGATGGCCATGGAGAAATCGCACATGACCGAGGTGACCGCACTTTTCATCGCCATCGGCGCCCTGATCGCCATGGTGTCGGGGCTGCTGTCGATGTCCTGGTACAACCGCGTGGTCTGAGCGGCTGCCAACGACACGCTCTCTCACCACCGGGAAAGTCGACTCCGTGCGCAACAACCTGCAGCGGCTCTTCGAAGCCAGGGCCATCGCCATCGTCGGCGCGTCCGAAAAAGGCATGTGGACCCGCCTCATGGTAGCCAACCACGGCATCTTCGGCTTCGATTCCCGGCAGTACCTGGTCAATCCGCGCTCGCCGACGGTGCTCGGCCTGCCGACTGTTGCCAGTTGCAAAGACATCGCCGACACGGTGGACGTTGCCTACATTGCCGTACCGCGTGCGGCGACCTATGAAGCCCTGCAGGACGTAGCCGATGCCGGGATCCCGAATGCGTTGATCCTCACCAGCGGCTACGCCGAAGTCGGCGCAGAGGGCAAGCGCGACGAGGAGGAACTGGTCGCGTTCTCCCGACAACGCGGCATCACGTTGGTCGGACCCAATTGCCTCGGTTACATGAACCTTGCCCGCCGCACGGGCGTGACCTCGATGACGCCGATGACGCCTCTCGTGCCGGGCGGTATCGCCATTGTTTCGCAGAGCGGCTCGACCACCATCGAAATCATGAATTTCGCGCAGCAGCAGTTTGCGGGTTATTGCTTCGCCATTGCACTGGGCAACGAGGCCATGGTCGATTGTGCAGACGTGATGGAATACCTCATCGACCTGCCTGAAGCCAAGTGCATCGTCATGTTCCTGGAAACCATTCGCAACCCGCAGGCCTTCGTGGCGGCGGCAGCTCGCGCCCGGACGAACGGCAAGCCGATCGTGCTCGTCAAGCTTGGACGCAATGAACTCTCGGGCGCCGTGGCGCAATCGCACACCGGGGCCCTGGTTGGCGACGACCGCATGTTCGACGCCATGTGCCATCGACACGGCTTGATCCGCGTGGCCACCGTGGAACGCGCAATCGCCACGGCGCAGGTCATTTCCAGCACCGGTCCGCTCAAGAAGCCCGGCGTTGCAATGGTCTCGATCTCCGGCGGCGCATGCAGCCTGATTGCCGACCTGGCGGCCGATGCCGGGGTGCAGCTGCCCGCATTCTCCGACCGGACGCGTGCTGCGCTGGGTGCAGTGATGTCCGAATATGGCGCCATCCATAACCCCTTCGATGTCACCGGTGGCGCCGTGCAGAACCCCGGCATGTTCACGGACATCATTCGCATCATTTCCGAAGATCCTTCGGTTGGGTTGGTCGCAGCGGTAAACACCATTCCCCTCAAAGAGGAAAACGACAGGAATCCGGTGCTGCGTCATTCGATCCTGAAGGGCCTCCAGCAGGCAGGCGTCCCGGGTGGCATCGTGTCGCACTGCCTGCGCCCCATCACCGAATATTCCCGTGGCGTAGTGACGCGTGAATCCATCCCCTTTGTCGTCGGCGGATTCGAGCAGGCGTTGGACGCCTTTGCCAAGGCAGCCTGGTGGTCGGCGCAGTTGAAGGTTCCGGTTCTGGCCCCTGCTCCCGGGGCCGCGAGCCCTCCGGCCGAGACTCGACCGGCTTGCGAACGTGCAACGCTCGAATGGTTGGCGAAATTTGGCGTGCCGGTGATACCGACGACACTCGCGCGCACGCCGGGTGAAGCCGTCGCTGCAGCACGGCGCATGGAAGGACCCGTGGCGCTCAAGATCGCCTCGCCTGACATTGCACACAAGACCGAAGCCGGTGGGGTGAAGCTCGACGTGTCGGGCGCCCCCGCAGTCGAGGCGGCATTCGAGACCATGATGGCCAGCATTGCTCGGCACGCACCCACGGCCCGCATCGATGGCGTGCTGGTGGTGCCCATGCGCGATCGTCCGCTGGAACTCCTGGTGGGCACGCACCGCGACCCGCAATGGGGCCCTGCCATCCTGGTGGGACTGGGCGGCGTTTTGACCGAAGCGCTGAATGACACCTGCACGCGCCTGCTGCCGGTAGACAAGGCCGAAGTAAAGGAGATGCTGCTGTCGCTGCGTACGGCTGCGCTGCTCAAAGGATTTCGCGGCGCGCCAGCGGCGGACCTGGATGCGGTGGCCGACGCCGTGGTGAAGATCGGCGAAGCGGCCCTTGCACTCGGGCCCGGACTGCAGTCGCTCGAGGTCAATCCGCTTGTCGTCAACGGTTCGCGGGTGGAGGCACTGGATGCCCTTGCCGTGTGGACTGAATGAGTGGACGCAATGAGTGGGCGCAACGAGCGATCGAAACGCGCAACAGGCAACCGGCGCGTGAAGGCATGAGCATGCTACCCGGCACCGAAGAACGCGCCATGCTGCGCGACGCAGTCCGCAGGCTTCTGCTGCAGGAGTGGCCACCGGAGCGCGCGGTTGCACTGGCGGCGAACCCGGATGAGGTGCTAAATGCCTGGCGCCTTCTCGCACGGCAGGGTTTGGCTTCGCTTGGCGGAGGCGCTGAGGGTGGCGGGTTGCGCGAACTGCTTGTTGCCATGCAGGAACTGGGACGCGCCCACTGCCCTGCTCCCCTGTTGCCCGCGTGGCTTGCCCATCGCGCATTGCAGGACCAGCCCGGCGCCAAGTCGCTGCTCGCGGGCATTGCAGGTGGTGAGATCGTTCCGGCCTGGAGCTTCGGCGCATGGTCGTGCGACCCGGGCACCGGCGCGTTGACCATTGACGGCGGGCATGTCGACGGCACGCTGGATTTCGTCGAGGACATGCCCACAGCCACACACCTTCTGCTGACGATCGGGACGCGCCTGGTGATCGTGGATCGCGCATCGGCTGGCCTGACGATCACCGCCACGCCGGGACTTGCCGTGCCGCCGCTGTCGCGCGTGGCGTTTTGCCGTAGCCCGGCCGTTCTGTTTGATCTGGACGCCCGTTCGATCGAGGCGCTGACGGAAGTCGCACGACTGGCACTGTTGTCCCGGGCCCAGGGTGCCGCGGAGCGCCCCTTCGAGTTGCTGGTGGATTACGTGAAAGTGCGCCACCAGTTCGGCCAGCCCATCGGGAGATTCCAGGCCATCCAGCACAAGCTTGCGGACAACCATGTACGCCTTTCCGCCGCGCGTCTGATGCTGGAAAACGCCGCAGAACAATTCGACCGACAGGCCGGCAACTGGCGCATGTTTGCCCATTCGGCGATCGCCTTCTGCGGCCCGACGCTGCGCCGCGCGGCGCTGGAAACCCAGCACGCGTTCGGCGCCATCGGCTATGCCGAGGAACATGAGGCGCCCCGCCATTTCCGGCGAGTGCATGCGGATACGGTGCGCCTGGGCGGCGTGCGCCAGGCCCGCGAGGCGCTGGCGAAACAGATCCTCGAGCGAGCGCAACCCTTGCCAGAATACGACCTCGGGAACGCTGGCAACGCCTTTCGCGCCGAAGTGCGCGAATGGATGCAGCTGAACTGGGTGCAGGGCCACAAGGCCCGCTATGAAAGCCAACCTTTCGAGCAACGCACCTGGGACGAGCCGTTCAGCCGCGCGCTCGGTGAGAAGGGCTGGCTGGGGCTGGCGCTTCCCAAGTCACTTGGCGGCCAGGAGCGCACGCCGCTCGAGCAATATGCCTTTGGCGAGGAGATGGAGCGCGTCAGCGCCCCGCTCGCCGGTGCGCCCATCCAGCTGATGGCGATTGCGGCGCATGGAACCGAAGCTCAAAAGTCGAAGTGGATTCCCGCCATGCTGCGCGGGGAGGTTTCGTTTGGCCTGGGCTACAGCGAACCGGAGGCCGGCTCCGACCTCGCCTCGCTGCGCACGCGGGCCGTGCGCGACGGCAATGAATGGGTGATTACCGGCCAGAAGATCTGGACCTCGCAATGGATGGCCCGCTACATCTGGCTTGCCGCCCGCACCGATCCCGACGCGAAACCCAAGCACGCCGGCATCAGCATGTTCATCGTGCCCACCGACTCGCCGGGCCTCACGGTGCGGCCGATGAAGGCGCTGCACGGCAAGACCTTCGCCACCGTGTTCTATGACGGCGTGCGGCTGCCAGCCGATGCACTGGTCGGCCCGGTCAATGGCGGATGGAAGGTCATCACCGGAGCGCTCGCCACGGAGCGCAACATCATGGGCGCCGTCGTGGCTCGCGTGGTGAGCGCGTTCGAACTGCTGGCGTCACACCTGCGCCAGCACCCGGATGGCAAGGCCCTGCAGGCCGACGCCGCAGTGCGCGACCGGGTCGGCGAACTCGCCGCGGACATCGAAGCCGCGCGCCAGCTCATCGTGCACAGCGTGGCGTTGGCCGGGAACGACGAGACCGCCGGGGGAATGGAAAGCCTCGTGTGGTCCGCCATGAGCAAGGTTTTCTCGGGGGAACTCATGGAGCGCTTTGGTGAAACGGCGCTCGACATCCTCGGGCCCGGCGCGACGCTGGCCAAGGGCATCCCCGGGGCGGTACCCGACGGCTCGTTCGAACAGTTCCTGCGTCATTCCATCATGTATGTGGTGGGCGGAGGGACCGCAGAGATACAGCGCAACGTCATTGCACAGCGCGGACTGGGACTGCCGAGATAACCAGTGACCATTGACGACATCGCGATGCCCTACCGAGAGGAGAAACAAGCTTGAACGCAACCATCGATCCAGTCACGCCGGTCATCATCGGCGTGGGCCAGTTTACCGAGCGCGTGGATGCACCTGACTACCAGGGCCTGCCCCCCTATGCGGTCGCGGCCGAAGCGGCCAGGGAAGCATTTGCGGACGCCCTCTCCCGGGATGCGGCCGGGGCGCTGGAGGCGCTGGGCAGCCATGTCGACGCCATCGCCACCACGCGCACTTTCGAGGATTCCGCCTTCGGCCCCGGACCTTTCGGCCGCAGCGACAACTACCCGCGTTCCATCGCCAAGTGCCTGGGCATCAGCCCGCGGCTGGCCGTCTGGGAGACCTCCAGCGGCGATTCGCCGCAACGCCTGGTCAACGAATTCTGCCAGCGCATCGCCTCGGGCGAACTGCGCATGGCACTCCTTGCCGGTGGCGAGGCCATCTCGTCGATGCGCAAGCTCGCCGCCGACGGCAAGAAACCCGACTGGAGCGACTCGCCTGGCGGCAGCGTCGAGGACCGCGGCGCGCAGGTCAAGCGCGTCCGCTACCAGCTCATGCACCGCGTCGTCGGCGCGCCCCCGGGCTATGCCCTGCTCGAAAACGCCAGACGCGCGCGCCGCAACCAGTCGCGCGCGGAGTACGAGCGCGAGATGGGCCGCCTGTTTGCGCCTTTCACCAAGCTGGCGGCCACCAATCCGCACTCGTCCTCGAAGCAGCGCGCCTACACCGGCGAAGAGCTCTTTGCAGTCAACGAGCGCAATCGCATGATCGCCTCACCCTACCCGCGCCTGGTGGTGGCGCGCGACCAGGTGAACCAGGGCGCCGCCATTCTCATTGCCTCCATCGAGACTGCACGCGCCCTCGGCATCCCGGAGTCCAAGTGGGTGTACCTGCACGGCCATGCACAGGCGCATGAGCGCGCGCTGCTCGAGCGGGCGGACCTCGGCGCATCGCCCGCCGCGCAGCGTGTGGCCGAAGCCGCGCTCACAGCAGCCGGGGCCGGCGTCGCCGACATGGCCTGCTTCGACTTCTACAGCTGCTTTCCGATTGCCGTCTCCAATGTCGCCTGCGACCGGCTCGGCCTGTCGCCGGAGGACCCGCGCAAACTCACCGTGACCGGCGGCCTGCCCTTCTTCGGTGGCCCAGGCAACAACTACTCAATGCACGCGGTGGCCAGCGTTGTTGAAAAACTGCGCGACAAACCCGGCACATACGGCTTCGTGGGAGCCAACGGCGGCATCCTTTCCAAGTACGCCGCGGGCGTGTACTCCACGCGGCCCGTTCCCCTGCGTCGTTTCGACAGCCGTCATATCCAGGCCGCCATCGATGCCCTTCCCGCACCCGCCGTCAACCATGAACCCGAGGGCTGGGGCCGGATCGAGACCTACACGGTGGTATATGGCAAGAGTGAACCAACGCACGCCATCGTCATCGGCCGGCTGGAGGCAACCGGGGAGCGCTTCATCGCGGTCACGTTCGACGAGGACAAAGCCACGCTGGAGCGCCTGGTGCGCGAGGATCCGCTCGCTGAGCCTGGCGGCGCCCGCATCCATGTGCAGTTCACGCCGGCCTGCAACCGTTTCTGCTTCACGCTGGACGAAGCGCGCGCCCTGAACCCGCCTGAGCCCGCGGGCTTTCGCGACCAGTACGAGTTCGTGAAGGTCGAGCGCGACGGGCACCTGCTCATCGTCACCATCAACCGGCCCGAGGTGCGCAACTGCCTGCATTCCCCGGCCCACTACGAACTCGAGTCGATCTGGGATGCCTTCGAGGCCGACCGCGAACTGTGGGTGGCCATCCTCACCGGCGCGGGCAGTGCCGCTTTCTGCGCGGGGGCCGACCTGAAGTACGTCGCCGAGCAGACCAAGCTCGGCAAGCCCTTCTACAACCCCAAGTCCGGGTTTGGCGGCTTCGTGCGCCGCGAGCGAACCAAGCCCGTCATTGCCGCAGTGAACGGCTATGCCATGGGCGGCGGCACGGAACTGTGCCTCGCGAGCGATCTCGTCGTCGCCGATGAGACCGCGCAATTTGCCCTGTCCGAGGTCAAGGTGGGCGTCATTGCCGGCGCGGGCGGCGTGATCCGGCTGCCGCGGCAGATTCCGCCGAAGGTGGCGAACGAACTCATTTTCACGGGGCGTCGCATGAGCGCGGCAGAAGCCAAGTCCTATGGACTGGTCAATCGCATCACGGCGCCGGGCGAGGCGCTGGCCGGTGCGCTAACCCTCGCCGCGGAAATCCTCGAGGGCTCGCCCACGTCGGTGCGGCTGTCCATACGGATGCGCTCGCAGTCCGCGCGCCACGCCGCCGAGGCAGACGCCATGGCAGACTACTACGACGCCATCGACGAGCTGATTTCCAGCGAGGACTTTGCAGAGGGACCGAAGGCCTTTGCGCAAAAGCGCAAGCCCGAGTGGAAGAACCGCTGACCGCGCCGACCGCCGCAATCACAAGACAACGAGGAGGATGCACAAGATGAAGACCGCTATCACCGAGATGTTCGGCATCGACCTGCCGATCTTTGGTTTCTCGCATTGCCGCGATGTCGTCGCTGCAGTCACCCGCGCCGGCGGCATGGGCGTGCTGGGCGGCTCGGGCTTCAGCGCCGAGCACCTGGAGGAGGAACTGCGCTGGCTGGACGAGCATACCGATGGCAAGCCGTACGGCATCGACCTGCTCATGGCCAGCAAGTACGACCGCGGCATCCAGCAGCAGAAACTCAACATCGACGAGATATTGCCGGCAACCCACGTGGAGTTCGTGCGCAAGGCGCTGGATGCCGCGGGCATTCCCCGGCTCCCGGACGACAACGGGCGCGAAGCGGTGATCGAGCGCATCCGCAATGTCAACATGACCCCAGACGATGCCGGCGAGCTGCTCGAAGTGGCGTTTCGCCACCCCATGATCAAGATGTACGTGAATGCGCTGGGTGTCACCCCCACTGACGTAGTGGAGGCCTGCCACGCTCGCGGCATCAAGGTCGGCGCCATGATCGGACAGGTTGCGCATGCAAGGAAGCAGATCGCCGCGGGCTGTGACTTCCTCGTGGCACAGGGCACCGAGGCCGGCGGGCACACCGGGCCCATTGCCTCGATGATCCTGTGGCCGCAGATTGTCGATGTCGCCGGCCCGAATATTCCGGTGCTTGCTGCAGGAGGCGTCGGCAGTGGCCGCCAGATGGCGGCCGCGCTTGCACTGGGAACCGCCGGCGTGTGGTGCGGCTCCATTTGGCTGGGCAGCAAGGAAAGCGACGCATCCCCCGAGTTGAAGGAGCGCCTGTTTGCCGCGCGGTCGGAAGACGCGCGCCAGACCACCGGGATGACCGGCGCGCAGTGCCGGGTGCTCACGAGCAAGATGACCGACCTCTGGGCCCAGCCCGATGCGCCAAAGCCCCTGCCGAAGCCCGCGCATGCCTATCTCATGATCGAGCCCCGCATGCGCGTCGCCCGGTCCAGGAACAAGGAGTGGCTCAGCCACGCCGTCGGACAGATTGTCGGCGACATGAAGCAAGAGTCGACAGTGCGCCAGATCATCCAGGAAATGCTGGAAGGCTATGCGAACGCCATGGAGCGGGTGAACAGCGCTGTCTGATTTGCCGATAGGCTGATCCGAAGGGTCGAACCATCTAGGGGTGCGCACGGTTGCAGCGCCCCACTTTGAAGGAATACCGAACCATGTGTGCATTGCGAGCCGTTCCGAGACCCGAACAGCCGATCGAAAAACAACGCTCGGCCATCAATCCCGGCCTGTCTGCGATTGCCGGTGTCAACGCCGGCATCTCCGCAGTGCCCATCCTGCCCAACCCGGCGGCGCTCACCAGGCACCTGTCAATCACGGAGTTCTCCACCGCGCCAGGCGGACTGTCGGAAACCCACCATCACGGCGAGCTCGACACCAGCGTGTATGTCATTCGCGGCACCATCGCCTTCAAGTGTGGCGTCGGGATGAACGATTTCGTTGCCATGCGTGAAGGTCAACTGGGATTCATCGCGCCGCGCGCCGTGCATGCGGAAAACAATCCGGATGCCATCTGGAGCACGGGCCTGTCGATCCGAGACACAGCCGGCGTGTTCTATTACCCCTGCGAGGCCCCGGCCTCCCTGCCCGATGGCAAGACCGGCCTCACCGTGGTGCCCCGTCCCGCAGAGACGCGCAGTGTCACCCCGCCCGGCTCCGACGCGGTGCTCGGGGCGCTGTCCAGCCACCACCTGCGCGTGCGCCGGGTTGCGATTGATCGAATTGTCATTGACCCGGGCGCAACCTGGGCTGCGCCATTTGCCACATCAGGCGAGACGGCGGTGCTGGGTCTAGAAGGCGAAATGCTGATCAGCGACGGCCAGGATACGCTGGAGGGCAGCGCGGGCCACTGGTGGTACCTCGACAATGAGTCGCTTTTGACGGTGAGCAACCGGTCGCGCGAGGTAGCGGCGGAAGTGCTGGTGGTGCGCAGCGCACCGGAGGCGACCTAACATTTCCAGTCCTGCTCGTCGCCTGCTTGCGGCGAGGCAACGATGTCATCGGTTCGTTTGAGTGTGTCCAATTTTCTCGGGAGGAAGAGCGATGGGCAATAAACTGCAGCAGGGATCGAAACGCGCCCCCTGGTTCGGCGTGATCATCGGGATTGTCATGTCCATGGCCAGCGCCGTCGCGCTGTCTGCGGATGTGCCCGCGAGGCTGGCCGATTATCCGGTACGTGCATTGAAATACACGCACGGCAGCGCAGGCGGACCGGCCGACCTCCTGGCGCGTGCGTTCTCGGACAAGCTCTCCCAGCGAATCGGCCAGCCCGTGGTGGTCGAGAGTCGTCCAGGCGCGGGAGGGCTGGTGTCCTACCAGGGCGGGGTCTCGCAATCGGACGGATACACCCTCTTCAATGCCACCCCTGCGACCTATGCCATGCCCCACACGCTCAAGGCGTTCAAGGGCAGCGTCGAGCAGGACCTCATCCTGATCGCCCCGCTGGTCGTCGGCCGAAACAGCGTGGTCGTGCATCCCTCGCTGCCGGTGAAGAGCATGGATGAACTGCTGGCGTACATGCGCGCCAATCCCGGCAAGATCAACCTCGCCATCAACAGCCAGTTCGACGACATGCAAAGCATCGTGCTGAGGAACATCACCGGGACGAAATTCGAGGTCATACGCTATTCCGGGATTGCGGCTGCGCAGAATGCGCTTCTGGCTGGTGACGTCCACGTGCAACTCGTGGCGCAGACGCCATGGGCCAAGACGATGTCGGAGTCGGGTCGCGTGCGCGTGTTGACCGTCAATGGTGTCGTACGCGACAAGCTCTTTCTGCCCAATGTGCCGGCCCTTTCGGAGTCTGCGGCGCCGGAATTGCGCGAACTGGCCAAGTCGGTCCTGTATCAACCCGTTTTCCTCGGGGTTTCGGTAGGGGGAAAGACGCCGCGCCCGATTGTCGAATTCCTGTACGCCCATGCGCGGGAGATCGTCAAGGATGCCGAGTTTGGAAAGCGCATGAACGACATGGGGTATGAAGTGGTCAATCCCCTGCCCTCACTGGCAGAATCGGCCGAGATGATGAAGAACGGCGTTGCCGAATTCGGCCGCATCGCCAAGCAGGCCAACATCGAGCCGCAGTAGTTGTGGGACTTCAACAAGGATCCAGCATGCAAATCGGCGTCGTCTACCCGCAAATTGAAATGAAACCCGATGTCGGGGAGATCAAGGCCTTCGCGCAGGGCGTGGAGGGCATGGGCTTCACGCATATCCTCGCCTACGACCACGTGCTGGGCGCCAACAAGGCCAGCCGGCCGGACTGGCCCGGGCCTTACGACATGGCCTCGCCTTTCCAGGACCCGTTCGTGCTGTTTTCCTACATGTCGGGAATTACCTCCACGCTGGGTTTTGCGACGGGAGTGCTGATCCTCGCGCAGCGCCAGGCGGTCCTTGTCGCCAAGCAGGCCGCCTGCCTCGACATCGTGTCGCAGGGCCGCTTCCGGCTGGGCGTGGGCATCGGCTGGAACGACGTCGAGTACGAAGCCCTGGGGATGAACTTTCGCGACCGCGGCAAGCGTTACGAGGAACAGATCGCGGTGATCCGCGCGCTGATGGCGAACGACGCGGTCACCTTCAAGGGTGCATACCACGCCATTACGGACGCAGGCATCAATCCCCGGCCGCGGACCCAGCCTTTTCCGATCTGGATGGGAGGTGGATCGCCCGGTGCCGCCCGCATCGATCCGGTCCCAGACATCGTGATCCGGCGCATTGCCCGCATCGGCGACGGCTGGATACCGCGCTGGGAACCGGACGACGCGGGGCTCGCGTGCCTGGAACGATTCCGCGGGTATTGCCGCGAATATGGACGCAATCCCGACACCTTCCCCATGGATGGCCGCTCGCCCATCAGCCGCGCCAACGAGTCGCGCTGGGGCGACATCGTCGAGCGCTGGCGCAAGACCGGCGCCTCGCACTTTTCCGTGGTCACGCAGCGCGACGGCCTCAAGGGCGCGGACCAGCACCTCAAGCGGCTGGAGGCATTTCGCAAGGCAATTTCACCGGCGTGAGGCGTCGCCAGAAGCATTTTTTGGCAGCATAAATACTGACACATTAAGATAAGGATTCCCGCTTACCTTATAACAGAGCCATGAATACTGCCAAATAGGCGAGGCTAGACCCCGACGATGAACGCAGTGCCGACGAAGACATACTTCGTCGGCTAGCCCGCCGAACCGGGCCCCGCAGGCTTCAGCAATGCGCCTTTGTCCGGATAGACCCTCTTCCCCCTCCTGGTTGGTGAGACAACCTTTCTTGCGCCACGCCAATCTGGATTCATACGTGCTGGGCTCGAGCGCAGTGGTGATTCGATGCACCTGCATCGCGTTCGTGACTAGAACTTGCGCGCCCTGGCGCGTTTCAACTCCGCGGGCACCAGCTTCTCGATCACGGTTCCCTTGAAGAAGTCCGGATTCATGCCGGCGTGCAGTTCAACCGCATTGGTCAGCGTGAATTCGCGGAAGTTCTCTTCGGTGATCAGGCCGTGTTCCACCATTTCCCAGGCTTCCTCGATCACCTCGGTGGCATCAGGCACGTCGAAGTGGCCGATGTCCGATCCCATCATCGCCTTCAACTTGAGCCCGGCCTGCTCGTTGAAGGCCATCACCGTCATCGGGTCATCGGCTTCGCAGCCGAAGTAGAAATTGCCGGCGTAGAGCTTGCGGATGTCCCTGGCCGACTTGATCTGCACGCGATCGAAGTCGTCGCTCTTGCGATCCCGCTTGGAAAGCGCCTCCTGCGACACATTGGGTTCCGGCGTCTCCAGATTGTTGGCCAGGATCTCATCAATCTTGCCGGTCCAGCGCTTGTTGTCGCCCACGTATTTCTGCATCAGGCGCTTGACCTCCTTGCGATCCAGAAGCATCGGGTCGCAATGCTTTTGCATGAAGGGACGGTTGCGCTTCTTCCAGTGGCCGAAGATGTCGCCGTACAGCGTGCAGGCCCAGCCCACCCCGCCTTCGAGGAAACCGACATTGAGCTTGGGGAAGCGCTGCGTCACCCCGCCCATGAAAAGACCGCGCGCCGTGATGTGGTGGCTCTGCGCGAAGTGGCCCATATGGTTGAACACGAAGCTCGTGGGCGATGAACGGTCGGGCCAGCCCTGCGTGCCTGTGTGCACGGTCAGCGCGGCCTTCATGTCCACCAGTTTCTGCCACACCGGATCGTAGTTGTACGGGCTGTCGATGCCGAAGGAATCGAAGTAATAGCGACGCTTGTTCACCGGGATATCGGTGTCCGCCTCAATGGGGCGCTGCGAGGCGCCGTTCATCACCAGCAGCTTGTGCCCGAGGGATTGGGCGTGCTCGAGCAATTCGAGCGCCTCGGAGGGTGTTTCGAGCGAGATGACGGCAGAGGCAATCATCCGGTCGCCGTAGGGCTTGAACATGTCGGCGGCCATGTAGTTGTAGGCGCGCACGACGGCCTGGCGCAGGTCCGCATCCTTAATGATGCCCATGAGCGAGAATCCCAGCGTCGGGTACAGCAGCATGACGTCGATACCCCAGTCATCCAGCGTGTCGTAGCACAGGCCCGGCACCATGCACGCGGTACGGTATTTCGTGTTCGTGGGCAGGCCCCACCAACCCTGGCGGCGATTGCGTTGCTTCCAGCGCGTCTCGGCGGTGATGAGGTTGTTGCCGCCGTATCCCGGAGCATTGCGCAAGACCTCGGTATACGCATCGGCCGTCTTCGCGCCGCCGATTTCGGCGATGTAGTCAAGGAAAACCGGGTAGAGCTCCAGCCAGTGACCGTCGGCATCGACGATCGGGTGCTTGAGTTGGCTGCGTACCTTCGCCGATTTGGTCATTGCCATGGGTTTTCTCCTCGAGGGTTGGTGTCTGGTTGCGGGCCGATCGAGCTACAGCGCCTTGATGTCGGGATACTCGCCGACATCCATGCCGAAGGACTCGGCCTGCTGGATGAGTTCGAGCGCGTTGCGCACATGCGCGTAGTCCACCATCATGCCGTCGTAGGTTACGGCCGCGCGTCCTGCGGCTTCGGCTTCGGCCATGGCCTTGAGAATGCCGACGTTCCAGGCAATCTCTTCCTTCGACGGGCTGAAGATCTCGTTGGCGATGGGCACGCCGGCCGGATGGATCACCATGCAGCCGCGATAGCCGAGCTGGCGCGCGAGCTTCAACTGCATCCTGACCGTGTCGAGGTCTTTCACCTCGAGCGATGCGCCGGCCAGCGGGTACTGCATGCCGGCGGCGCGCGCGGCGAGCAGCACGTGCGAGGCGGCGTACAGGTTTTCCAGCTGGCCCGGTGTCCACTGGTAGCCGATGGCCTTGGTGATGTCGCCCGAGCGGGCACAAATCACGCCGGCAATGGCGCCCACGCGCGGACAGGCCGTGGCCAGTTCGTAGGCATTCATGATGCCGCGCGCGGTCTCCGGGATCTCGAGGATCTCCACGGAGTTCTTCGGCATGCCGGCCTTCTGCTCGAAGAGCTCGATCCAGGCATCCACCTTGCGCACCTGCTCGGCGAATTCGAGTTTGGGCACGGCGATGGCGACAACGCCGGGTGTGACAACGGCTTCGATATCCTCGCCGGTGAGGCCGGTATCCAGGCCGTTGACGCGCACCATCACCGGCACACCGCGCGCATGCAGCCGCTCGATGCCGGCCCGCACGATCTTGCGCGCGCCCACCTTCTCCGCGATCGGCACGGAATCCTCCATGTCGATCATCAACGCATCGGCGCCGAATTTCGGCGCCTTGTCCATCCACTCCGGGCGGTTCCCCGGGACGAAAAACAACGAACGATAGAGTTTCATTTGAGTCCTTTTCCGCTTTGTGAGTCGATGTTCCCGATGCAGCCTATCCGTTTGCCTTCGACAGCGCCTGCACGGCATGGGCCTCGAGTCCCGCCGCCAGCAGCACTTCGCTCGTGTGCGCCCCCAGCGCCGGGCCAGCCGATTTCACCGCCACCGACCACCCCACCACGCGCGGGACGATGCCGGGCATCGCGATGCTTTTTCCGCTATCCAGCGGTGCGCGCACGACGTTCCCGCGAGCCTTGATCTGGGCGTCCTGTGCGATCTCGGCAGCGTTGAACACCCGCCCCAGGGTCACGCCGCCCTTGTCCGCCGCAGCGACGACCTCGTCAACCGTGCGCTCGATCATCCAGGCATCGAGCAGCGCGTAGATCGCGTTCGAATTGGCGAGGCGACCCGCCTGGGTGATGAAGCGCGGGTCATTGCGCAGCTCGGGGCCCCCGATCATCTCCAATAGACTGCCGGCAGTGGCGTCGGTTCCCGCCGACAGCGCGATATAGCCGCCATCTTTTGTAGGGTGCACGTTGCTGATGGCCGAATTCATCGGGAATTCATTGCCCGTGCGCAGTTCCGGCTTGTCGAAGGCCGTGGCGACCGGCACCTGCCACTCGATCATGCGGTTCACCGCCATGTGCAGTGGTACCAGCACGTCCATCGGCGCCCCACCCACGGCCGCGCGCCGAAGCTCAGCCACGGTCCGCAGGGCCGACAACGCCGCCGACAGGAACTCTGCCAGTGGGAACTCCGCCTGTATGGGCGAATCATCCGGCATGCCGGTAAGCGCCATCATGCCGGTGACAGCCGCCGTGAATTCGGATCCACAACTCCAGGGCCATAGGTCCGGACGGTCAGCGCCCGCCGGCACGATGTGAACGAGCAGCGGCTTCTTTCCCGTGGTAGCCAGCTCGCGCAGCCATGGGTTGCCGGCCATACCCGCGGGGGCGACATCGGTGACGATCACGTCGGCCCGCGCCAGCAGCGCACGCATGGCCGCGAGCGCATCCGGCGCGGCAGGATCGATGGCAACCGATTTCTTGTTGCGGCCGATCACCTGCCACCACTCCGCCGGTTCACGCGCGCGCATGGGCGACCCGCCCGGGAGCGTCTCGCAGGCGATGACTTCCGCGTTGAAGTCTGCCAACAAGCTGCCGGTAAAGCATGCGCCCGGTGAGCCGGCGATCTCCAGCACCGTTATCCCCTGTAGCGCTTCGCCGCCGCGCCGAGGGCCGGCGGATGTCAACGGTGCGGCGCCAGCCTTGGTTGCCGCCGAACGCATCAGTACTGGTGCCGCATCGCGACTCACGGCAGGCCCGATCGCGCCGGCGGCACGCAATTGCGCCATGTCGGCCGACGTTTTTCCCAGGTAATGCTGCAGGACCCCGTCGGTGTGCTCGCCGAGCCCCGCGTTGTTGAATGGGTGGTATCCGTTGGCTGCGGCCAGTTCCGGGAAGATCGATCCGGGCACGCTGAAGTTGCCTGCATCCTTGTCGGAGGCGTCGAGCACGTCGCCGCGGGCGCGCAGGTAAGCATTCTTGGCCGCACTCAGGCCGTCGAGCACGGGCACGATGCCCGCGCCGGCAGTCTGTAGCGTCTTGCGAAGTTCCTCCGGAGAGCGCGTGGCCGCCCAGTCCGCGAGCGCCTTGCGGGCATCGCCCGTCTTGCCGATGAGTCCCGGCAGAACCGATTGCGGCACGCTGGTGAGGAACCATTCCCCGCTGCTCGCCTTCACGCACTGCATGTGCGGGCGATGCGAGGTTTCAACGCCCCAGCCATAGGGATCGTTGCTGCCGCGCCGGCGCGGCGCGCTTCCGCTGCGCTCGAGCAGTGCGATCTGACATTCGATCATGCGAAACAGCGGTTCGTGCAGCGCGAGATCGATATAGGCGCCCTGCCCGCCATTCGCATCACGATGAAAGAGCGCGAGTGCGATGCCCAGCGTACCGAACATACCCGAGCAGGTGTCGGCCAGCGAGAACCCGATCATCATCGGTCGCACCTGCGGATCGCCAGTAAGCGTCACGACACCCGACAGGCCTTCGAGCGTCTTGCCGAACCCTGGGCGGCCGGCCATCGGGCCGGTCTGGCCGAAGCCGCTGATGCTGAGCATCACGAGCCGCGGATTCATGGCGTGCACGGCCTTCCAGCCGAACCCGAGCTTCTCCATCGCCTCCGGGCGATAGTTCTCCAGCAGCACATCGGCTTTCCTGACCAGGCCCTCCAGCACCGCGCGCCCCTCGGGATTCTTCAGGTCGAGCGTGATGCACTGCTTGTTGCGCGTGGCCGTGCCCCACCAGTAGGACACGCCGTTCTTCTTGTTGCCGAGGAAACGCTGCACGTCGCCTTTCCCGGGCGTTTCGATCTTGATGACTTCGGCGCCAAGATCGGCCATGAGCGAACCCACGAACGGACCGGAGACGACGGTTCCCAACTCGATGACGGTGAGCCCCGCAAAGGGCAATGTTGTATTCATGAAGACCTCGTGACTAGGCGACTCAGGATGACCTGGTTAAATGCAGTCCAGCATGGTTGCTATGTAGCGCCTGACCGCGTCTCATTGTAATCTCGCATGGGAATCCGGCGGCGCCTTGAATTGACGCATCGAGTCGCGCGACGTGTGTTCGTTCCCGCTGCGCTCGGCCAAGCACGGCTGCGCACGCAAGGGCGTACCATCGACACCGCGCGCCTTTCGGCTGCTGGCAGCGCAACACACGACGCCGATTCACGCCAATTCACGCCTATTCACGCAAACACGGACACACACATGGACAAACTCGACCAGCCCGGCCTGTTCTATACGGACATGATCGCCAACAATGCTAAGTACTTCGCCGCCAAGGCCGCGGTGATCTGTGGCGACGAGCAGCTGACCTGGGCGCAATTTCACAAGCGAACCAACAAGGTGGCCAACGCCTTGTTGAAGCTGGGGCTGAAAAAGGGCGACAAGGTTTGCCTCCTGATGCAAAGCTCTATCCCCATGTTCGAGCTGCTGTGGGGAACCATCAAGGCGGGCGGCGTCATCGCCCCGCTCAACGTCATGATGGCGCAGGATTCGCTTGCCGGAATGATCAACAACTCGGACGCACGCCTGGTGTTCGTCGACCCGACCACCGCGCCGCAAGTGGAGGCCATCCGCGGTAGCCTGGAAAACGTGAAAGCCGCGGGCCTGTATTGCCTCGGCAGCGCCATTGGGAACAGTGCCGGATGGCAGCGCCCCGAACCCATCATCAATACCGCGCCAGATCATCTGCCGCCTGTAGAGCTGCATATGTCCGATTCCATGAACATCATCTACAGCTCGGGCTCGACCGGCGTTCCCAAGGGCATCGAGCACAGCCACTTCGCGCGCCACGCCTATTCCTGCGGCTTCGGCCCGGGCATGAAGATGGACCGCTTCACAGTGTCGATATGCTCCACGCCGCTCTACACCAACGGCACCTGGATCACCATGTTGCCAACCGTCTACTGGGGCGGCACGGTGGTGTTGATGCCGAAATTCACTGCCACCGGTTTTTTCGAGGCGGTGCAAAAGCACCGCTGCACCCATATCTTCATGGTGCCCACGCAGTTCATCGTCCTGCTCGAAGCGCCAGACTTGCCCAGCTACGATCTGAGCTCACTGAAGTGCCTCTTGTCCGGTGGCCAGCCCCTGGCGGGCAAGACGGCGGCACAACTGGCGGAACGCATTCCCAAGGCGGGCTTGTATGAGTGCTACGGAATGACCGAAGGCTTCATCACCATCGCGTTGCCGGAGGACAAGGCCCTGCCGGGAAAACGCACCACGGTCGGCATGCCGATGTTCGGCGGCGACATCGTCGTGCTGAGCGACGACGGCAAGGTCCTGCCGCCAGACCAAGTGGGCGAGATCGCCGGATGGGGCCCGCCGCTCATGAAGGGCTACTACAAGGACCCGCAGCGCACCGCGGACATGATCTGGCGCGATGCCCGCGGCCGCAGCTACATCAAGAGCGGCGACCTCGGCCGCATGGACGAAGACAGCTACCTCTATGTAGCCGGGCGCACCAAGGACATGATCAAGTCGGGCGGCATCAATGTGTTCGCCTCCGATATCGAGGACATCTTCATGCAGCACCCCGAGGTTATGGAGGCGGCCGCCATCGGCGTGCCGCATGAAAAGTGGGTTGAGACGCCGCTGCTGCTGGCCATCCTGCGCGAGGGTGCCAGGGTCACCGAAACCGAACTGAAGGAATGGGGCAACGCGAAGCTGGGCAAATTCCAGCGAGTAGACCGCGTGGAGTTCCGTAAGGAATTCCCCAGAGCCACGCATGACAAGGTGTTGAAACGCGCCCTTCGCGATCCCTACTGGGAAGGACACGCCCGCAAGCCATAATCAGGAGGCGCGGCCGATCCCCACATTGCCGTTATCGCCCTCGACAGGCAGTGGCCGTTGCCGCGCGCAGATCAATCACAATGTGACTCGGTTGCGTGACGCCGCCGCAACTGACGGCGCACTTCCCGGATGTAACCCGTGACTATGCGGCACAATTGGTCTGAGTCCGGTTGACACCCCGCTGCTCTTCAAATGCTGCACTGCAAGGCCACCACACCAACCCACAGGGAGAAGAATTCATGAGCATCCGTTCACAGACAGGCTGGCCCGCTTTCGGCGGGAGCCCCGCCGACATGATCGAAATCGACCAGCTGATCAGTGCCTATGCCCACACCGTCGACGCCAACCGCTATGAAGACAATGCGAAGCTGTTTACCGACGACGGCGTGATGGAACTGCTGTGGCAGGACGCCGAGGGCAAGCTTCACCCCATGAACGGCGGCAAGGGCGTGAAGCTCGCCGGCCATGCCGCTCGCATCAGGTTCCAGGGCCTGATGGCCGGCAATCCCCCGGCCTTGCCGCGCAAGAAGAACGTCGCCGGGCACGAACTCATCAATCGCATCATCGATGTGCAGGGCGACAAGGCGATGGTGCGATGCTATCGCGTGGGCGGCGCCATGCAGTACGAAATTCAGCTCGCCAGGACGCCACAGGGCTGGCGGTTCAGCTACGTTCAGATCATCTTCGACAAGGATCGAGACTTTCCTTCGTGATGATCGCTCTCGACCCGGCACGTCACCACAACCGGCCGTCTCAATCGGTCTATTTGGTCCGGTTGAAGCTGTAGTCCTCGCGAATAAGCTCGGCGCGCAGCTCCGGTACCAGCGGCGGATAGTGGGTCTTGAGCAGTTGCGCATGCGCATCGAGCGCGGCCTGATCGCGCCAGTGCTCGAGCACCGCGACCCGGTCCGGGTCGTCGGCGCTGACGAAGGCTTCGAACTGGATGCAGCCGTCTTCCCTGCGCGTCTCGATGGCGCGCTGGCTGAAGGCGCGGGCGAGTTCAGCGCCCTTGCCCGGTTTCGCCGTGATGTGTACGACAAGTCTGACGCTCATTGCTTTCCCCCTTGATGATGAGCAACGCCTAGCAAGTATGCACGGCGTGCCATTGATCGACACGCGCCCGCAGGGCCGCGTCGTTGATAGAGAAGTCCTTGCCGTCCAGGTCGTGCGGTCGCTCGGCGGACAGCCAGCTCACCCAGCGCGCCGGCACCGCAGGGTCCGCCAGCTGGTCGCGTCGCAGGCGGCTGATCTCGTTCATGCCCGAGGCGCGGATGCTGACCTGCATGTCGGTATCGACCACGCCGGGCTGGAAGCCGTAGGTGCGAACGCCCTTCCGGGCGTATTCCAGCGCGATGGCGCGCGTGAGCATGGCGAGCGCCGCCTTCGATGCGCAATAGGCGCTCCAGCCTTCCCGGGGGTTGTGGCCGGCGCCGGAGCTGATGTTGACCAGGGTGCCGCCGCGCGCGATGAGCTGCGGCAAGGCGGCCCGAGCCATGCGCTGCGCGCCGAAGAGGTTGACCGTGACTGCCTGCTCCCAGGCGTTGGCATCATTGTCGAGGAAGTGTCCGATGGGTTCGATCTGCCCGGCATTGTTGACGAGGATGTCGAGCGCACCGAAGGCATCAACCGCTGCTGCCACCGCACGTGAGCCGGCGTCCTTCTGCGATACGTCGCAAGGGACGACAGCGAGCCGACCGGAGCATTCCACAAGGCCCGCGACCAGCGCTTCGCCTAGCGCAACGCCACGAACGGCAAGAACCACGTTGGCACCATGTCGCGCAAGGTCTGCCACGATCCCGGCGCCCAGGCCCTTGTTGGCGCCCGTCACCAATGCCGTTTTTCCCTCGAGCGCCATTGCCATGCTCATGCTGCGTTTCCCACCATTGGCGCGCGCATCGTTCCCGCCGACCTCGACAAAGACATCAGGCCTTGAACAGCACCGGCATCAGGCGGTCGGCAAGGTCTGCGGCCGCCTTCTCGATCCACGCATCGCTGCGTGTCCATACGGGATGCTCGATCACCATGACATTGAATCCGCCCATGCCCAGGTTGGCGCTGGTATGGGCGGCGAGCTTCTGGAACGGCGTGGTGATCAGCACCGTTGCGGGCGCCCCGGACTCGGAGCACAGGATGGCGTCGTGCACACTGCACGACGTGCAGGCCCCTCAGTCGCCGATGCCGCTGACGAACACATGCCCGCGTGCGAGCAGGTCGGCGCGCACATCGGGCGGAATGGAATGCGCGGCATCCGGCTTCTGGTGCACGAAGTGCGACTCGATCACGCCGCGCCGCTTGAGCTCGCGCCCGATGGCATTCATCAGGTCGCCGGCGCGGGTCTTGGTGTTGTCGATGAAGCCCATCACGGGCTTGGCCGGCGGCTTTCTCCACACGTGGGTATGCGTGGGAACCGTGGACACCGGGGTGCTTGAGCGCGGCGCGGGCAGCGTGACTTCAATCGGCATGTCGGACTCCTTTCAATGACCAGCTACTTCGGCGGCAATTTGACTTCACGCGTCACCGGACCTGTGACGCTCACCTTGGCAAAGTTCGGAATCAGCGCCGACCAGCCGGCACCGGGACCGCCCGCGGCGATGACCAGGATGTTCTCCGGACGCGCGTTGCACAACAGGCCTCGGGCGTCAGGCTCGCCGTAATAGACGCGCCCCGTGGCGTGATTGATGCCCGCGCGGCGCAGATCCTCCACCGTGATCGCCGAGAGCTCGGAGAGGCGCTGGGCGATGCTCGCCGGGGTCATGCCGGCATCGGCCAGGAGGCCCATATGTTCGGGCCCCAGCGCCAGGATGTAGGAGGTATCGGCACCAGTGCCGTTGCGAGACGGATCGCGCATGCCGCTGGCCACCGTCACGAGATATTCGTCCGCGGTGGGCGCCCAGCGATGCGAGATCTGGTGCGGCCCCTCGGCGGCCATCACCGTCACCGTGGTCTGCTCGCGCGCGTAGCCCTTCTGTTCCCGCAGTGTCTGCCAGCCCGCCGCCGGTTCGCCTTCGGGAAAGTGAAAACTGTACTTGCCGGCATGCCCGAAGGCGCCGTAGTCGAGCTCGCCGGGGATCGCCTTGAGGGCCGTCAATGCGCCGATGCGGATGGCGCGACCGATGGTGGCGTTGGCGCGATTGCCTGGACCCAGTAGCCCGGTGCCCGCGTTCATGCCGATGACCTGCGCATAAGGACCGGAGACCACGCAGGCGATGGCTGGGCCGCCGGTGGAACTCAGCACCGTGTGCAGATTGAATTCGGGCGCAAGCACCGCGTCCCAGGTGGCCAGCACCACCGGAAAGTAGGACGGCTTGCACCCGGCCATGACGGCGCTGGTGGCCGCCTGCCAGACGTGGACGGGCAGTTCGCGGGTGGACACGATGCCCAGCACCTCGTCGCCTGCCCGGCCGCCGCCGGCGATCATGGCATCGACAAGGTCCGGCGTAGGCAGCATGACGGGCAGGCCATCCGACCAGCGCTCATCGATGAAGGTCTCCATCGCGGCGTGGTAGTCGGCGAAGATTTCGGTGGTGCGTAGCGGCTCGGACATGTCTTGCGCTCCTGCGCTTATTCCTGAGGCGCTCCGATCAAACCGGGCGCGGCTGCATGCATTCGATCCTGAGGTCAGGCGCTTCCTCGCGCCGCTCCCTGCGGCGTGTCGTTTCGCCGGGCGACTTCGGCAGGGTCAGCACGAGGATCACGGCGACGAAGCCTGCACTCGCGCTGATGAGGAACGGCAGCGTGTACGACCCGGTCAGCTCGTGCAGGATGCCGCCCATCCAGGCGCCCACGCCCATGCCGAAGGCTGCGAGCACGAAGAAGGCGCCGAGGATGGCGCCGATCGAGCGGGTGCCGAAATGCTGGCGGAACACCATCGCATACACCGGCATCGGGCCACCGTAGCCGAGGCCGAAAAGCACCGCCCAGAAAAAGAAATGCGGAGGCTCCTTGGCGATCAGGAAGAACGGCACCATGATGGCCTGCAGCGCGAGGAACCCGGCCAGCGCCGGCTTCGGGCCGATGCGGTCGGCGAGGATGCCGTTGCCGATCTTGCCGATCATGCCGAATAGCGCCATGGTGGCTACGACCTTCGCAGCCATGGACGGCTGCAGCCCGACGTCGGTCATGAAATTTGCCCCGTGCAGCAGGATGTCCGAATGCGTTATGCAGCAGCACATGGTGGCGAAATTCACGGTCCAGAACACGCGGCTGCGCATGGCCTCGCGCAGCGTGAGCTGCGGGCCGGCGCGCCTCTCCGACTCGGCCTCGGCCTCAGGTGTGGCGTGCACCTTCTTCGGCAGCGGTTTGGTGTCCCTCATGAGGAGCGCCAGGGGGATGATGACCAGCGCTCCGGCGCCCAGCCACATATAAGCACCGCGCCAGCCGTAGTTGGCGATCAGCATCACCGCCAGCGGCGCGAAGATCACCGACCCCACGTTCTGCGATTGCGAGAGCGATAGCGCGAGGCCCTGGTTGCGCGTGAACCAGCGCGTCACCAGCACCGTGAGCGGTACGCCTGCCGCGGCGCGCCCAACGGCCAGCATCACGCCAAAGAAGAGGTACAGCTGCCAGAGCTGTTCCACCTGGCTCATCAGCACCGTGCCCATCACGAAGATGACAGCGCCGCCCAGCATGACGCGCTGCGAGCCAAACCGGTCGGACAGCGCCCCGCACGCAAGGCTCGACGCCCCGAATGCAATCCAGTTGACGAACGCGGCGGCAGACACGGTGCCGCGATCCCAGTTGCATTCCAGCGCCAGCGGCTTGAACATGATGCCGAATACTTCGATGACGCCGTACATCACCATGGTGATGCACAGGCCTGCCCCGACGATTACCCAGCCATAGAAGAACTTGCGATTTTCGGCCACCCGTCCCACTCCTCTGTTTTACCTTGGGGGCCATTTCAGAATGACCGAAATGGCCCGTGCTGTAGGGGAGCTTGAGGGGAGCATCCCCTCAATTGTGCAATGAACTCTTATAACACAAGGGCTTCCGGGCAGTCCGCAGTTGCCGCGCAGTTGCCGCGCAGTTGCCGCGCAGTGTTGCCGAACACGCGACGAACGGCTATGCCGTCCGGGACCTGGGAGCAGCGACTGCGCCGGTCAGTCTTTTGTCGGCACTTCGATGGCCGAGGGTCGCATGCGATCCGGTAATACCCGGCCCATGCGCGCGCGCTTGCCGTAATAGGAAGAAAGCTTGGCGCCGGACAATTCCAGCCGCTTTTCCTTGCCGCCGCGCCCCGTCCAGACCATCACCAGCGCGTTGCCGGGCAGCACGGCCATCGCGGCCAGTTCTTCCCCGTCGTCAAGGCCCATGACGATGACGCCACGGCCGCGAGCCACGGCTCGCATCTCGTCGATGTCGAACACCAGCAGCTTGCCGCTTTCGGAAGCCGCTGCGACGCGCTTGCCCTCCTCGTACACGAAGGGCGCCAGCATCACTTCGCCTTCGGACAACGTCATGAACTCACGCCCGGCACGGCGATTTGAGACCATATCCCCAAGCGTGGACAGGAAGCCGTAGCCGCCGCTGGAGGCCACCATCACGCGGGTTTCCGGCTTGCCGCCGACGCAGAACATGATCTTGCCGCCATTCTGCACATCCACCAGCGATGAGGCTGGTGCGCCGTCGCCGCGGCCCGGCGGCAGGTCCCCCGCCCGCACCGTGTAGGCGCGGCCGAGGGAGTCGAGGAACACCACCGGGTCGACCGTGCGGCAGCGGATCAATACCCCCTGGGTGTCGCCCTCCTTGTAGGACAGCGTGCCCGGGTCCACCTCCCAGCCCTGGCGCGAACGTACCCAGCCGTTCTTGGAAAAGATCACCGTCACCGGCTCGTCGATGACCGGCGTTTCCACCACGGCCTTCTCGGACTCCTCGATCACCGTGCGGCGCTTGTCGCCGAAGGTCTTCACGTCGGCTTCGATCTCGGAGACAACCAAGTCATCCAGCGCCTTCTTGCTGCCCAGCACCCTCTCCAGGCCCTTTTGCTCCTTTTTCATCTCAGCCAGTTCCTGCTCGACCTTGATGTGCTCGAGCTTGGCCAACTGGCGCAGGCGGATCTCGAGGATGTCTTCGGCCTGGCGCTCGGAGAGCTTGAACGCCTTGATGAGGTCAGCTTTTGGATCGTCGGCCGCGCGGATGATCTTGATGACCTTGTCCACGTTCAGGAGCACCATGAGGCGCCCTTCGAGCACATGGATGCGATCGAGTACCTTGTCGAGGCGGAACTTGGTGCGCCGGGTGACGGTGGAGAGGCGGAAGCTCACCCACTCGGCCAGCACATCCTTCAGGTTCTTGCCCGTGGGGCGGCCGTCCAGACCCACCATGACGAGATTGATGGACGCGTTCGTCTCGAGGCTCGTCTTGGCCAGCAGCAGGTTGCAGAAATCGTCCTCGGACACGCGCGAGGAGCGCGGCTCGAACACCAGGCGCACCGGGTGCGTGCGGTCCGATTCGTCGCGCGCCTTCTCCAGCATTGCGAGCAGCAACTGCTTTTCGCGCTGCTGCTCCACCGACAGCGACTTCTTGCCGGCCTTGGGCTGGGGGTTGGTGATGGCCTCGATTTCTTCCAGCACCTTGCGCGAGGAGGTGCCCGGCGGCAACTGGGTAACCACCATCTGCCACTGCCCGCGTGCCAAACGCTCGATGGTCCAGCGCGCGCGCACACGCACCGAGCCGCGACCGGTCGTGTAGGCCTCGCGCATCTCGGCACGCGGCGTGATGATCTGTCCGCCGCCGGGGAAGTCCGGGCCCTTGATGCTTTTCATGATCCCGGCGACGGAGAGTTCGGGGTCGCGGATCAGGGCGATGGCCGCATTCGCCACTTCGGTCAGGTTATGGCTGGGGATTTCGGTCGCCATGCCCACGGCAATGCCGGAGGCGCCGTTGAGCAGCACCACGGGAAGGCGCGCCGGCAGCAATTGCGGCTCCTGCATGCTGCCATCGTAGTTCGGCACGAAGTCCACAGTGCCATTGTCGAGTTCTGCCAACAGCACATCAGCGAACTTGGTCAGGCGCGCTTCCGTATAGCGCATGGCTGCCGGGTCGTCGCCGTCGCGCGAACCGAAGTTGCCTTCGCCGTCCACCAATGGGTAGCGCAGCGTGAAGTCCTGCGCGATGCGCACCAGCGCGTCGTACACGGAGGCATCGCCATGCGGGTGGAACTTGCCGAGCACATCGCCCACCACGCGCGCGGATTTCTTCCTCGGCGTTCCGGCACGGCCCCCCATCTCCCACATGGCGTAGAGGATGCGCGACTGCACCGGCTTCTGGCCGTCGGCCACGCGCGGCAGCGCGCGGTCCTTCACGGTGGCGATGGCGTACTGCAGGTACTGCGTGGAAGCATAGCGCCCCAGCGGCAGGGAATCGCCATATTCGCCGGCTATCGGTGCAAAGCGTTCCGGCGGCATGCCGCTGCCACCGCCGCCCTTGCCACCGGATGCGGGTGACGCAGTGGGGGCAGGCGCCACGGCTACCGCTTCAGCGGCCGGCGGCGTCACCGGCGCAGCAGGTTGTCCACCCTCGAAAAGATCGTTCTGATTGCCCATTGGATTATTGATTTGTCAGTATTTTTTCTCTGGAGCCAAGAGCATTGGCTACTTACGAAATTTGTTGTCAGGATATATCCGCATCGATGAGGTTGCCATACGTCTCCATCCACTCGCGCCGCTGCGATGCATTTTCCTTGGCCATCATCATCTCGAACACGCTGGAATCGGTCTCGCGCGCGCCAGCGCCGTCGGCCTCCACGAACACCGGCAGCATGCGCCGCGTATCCGGGTTGAGCGTGGTCTCCCACAACTGCTCGGGGCTCATCTCTCCCAGGCCCTTGAAGCGGCTCACCGCCCAGCTGCCCTCGCGCACGCCTTCGTCGCCCAGCTTGTGCTCGATGGCATCCAACTCGGCCTGGTCCAGCGCGTAGAGCTTGCGCGCCGGGCGGCCCTTGCCGGCCCCCGGAACGTCAATGCGGAACAACGGCGGTTGCGCGACGAACACCCGGCCGGCCGCAATCAGCTTGGGGAAATGCCGGAAAAACAGCGTCAGCAACAACACCTGGATATGCGAGCCATCCACGTCCGCATCGGCCAGGATCACGATCTTGTGGTAACGCAGGCCCGACAGGTCTGCGGCGTCGCCCGAGCCGTGCGGATCCACGCCGATGGCGAGCGCAATGGCCTCGATTTCCTTGTTTGCGTAGAGCGTCTCGGGCGCATCCTGCCAGGTGTTCTTGGGCTTGCCCTTGAGCGGCAGCACCGCCTGGAATTCCTTGTCGCGCGCCTGCTTGGCCGAGCCGCCCGCCGAATCGCCTTCGACGATGAACAACTCGTTGCGCTCCGGATCGTCCGACGCGCAGTCGGTCAGTTTGCCGGGCAGCACCGCCACGCCGCTCGACTTTCGCCGCTCCACCTTCTGCGCGGCGCGCGAGCGTGCCAGCGCCTGGCGAATGCACAGCTCGGCGATTCTTTTTCCCTCATCCACATGCTGGGACAGCCACAACTCGAAGGGGTCGCGCACCATCTGCGCGATGAGTTTCACGGCGTCGCGCGAGATCAGTTCGTTCTTCACCTGCCCCTTGAACTGCGGGTCGAGCATTTTCACGGCCAGCACGTAGGAGGCGCGCGACCAGACGTCCTCGGGCACGAGCTTCAGGCCGCGCTGGCCCATCTCGTGGTGTTCGATGAAATTGCGGATGGCCGCATACACGCCTTCGCGCAAGCCGGCCACATGCGTGCCGCCCTGACGCGTGGGGATCATGTTGACATAGGCCTCGGAAACCACCTCGGCTTCCACCGTCCAGGCGAGCGCCCACAAGGCCCCCTCGCCTTCGGCAAAACTGTCCGACTCGGACTGCGCCGTGATGTAGCGCTCGCCAAGGAAGGTGTCGGCAACTGGCGCCAGGCCTTCGATGGCGCCTGCGAAGTACCCGCGAATGCCATCCGGGAAGTGCCAAGTCTGCGTTTCGATCTTGTCGTGTTTTTCGATGCCCAGCGTGAAGCGCACGCCCGGCAGCAACATGGCCTTGGCGCGCAGCAATGCCGCGATGTCGGCGACCACGATCTTCGGTGAATCGAAATACTTGGGGTCCGGCCAGAAGCGGATGGAGGTACCCGACTCCTTGGGCGGAATGGCCTTCAGTTTCTTCAGCGGCTCCTTGAGCTTGCCGTTGTCGCCAAATACCAGCCGATGCAGCGCGCCGTCGCGCTTGACCTGGACCTCCAGGCGCGTGGACAAGGCGTTGGGCACGCACACGCCCACGCCGTGCAGCCCGCCGGCGATGCGGTACACGGCATCGGCATCGGTCTTCCTGAACTTGCCACCCGAATGCAGGGTGGTGAAGATCACCTGGACGGCCGGGACCTTTTTCTTCGGGTGGATGTCCACCGGGATGCCGCGGCCGTCGTCCTCTACCGAGGCCGAGCCGTCCTCATACAGGATGACCGATACGTTTTTGGCGAACCCGGCCAGCCCCTCATCCGAGGAGTTGTCGATGATTTCGACCAGGGCGTGGTTCGGGTTTGCCGGGTCGGTGTACATCCCCGGGCGGTGCAGGATGGGCGACAGGTCTTCGAGGATTTCGATGTCCTCGGCACTGTAACCCCTAGATTTTGTTGCCATTATTGTCTTTACCCCAATAAGTGGGGGGTGGTTTTGATGGCGCAATGATACCCGCGAATGAGGGCAAGTACAGGGGCGCCCCGGGAAACGCCGGCAATTACTTGATTCCATTAACTAATAGCGACCAACACCATTGCCGCCAGGCGCCCAGGTCAGGCGCTCTCAGGGATGGTGGCCCTTGCTCAGCAGCATGGCGTCCTCGACCACCTTCATCGGGCTGGCTCCCCACAGGATCGCTGCATAGAAGGGTTCGACCAGCTTTGCGCTGGCAAGGGCCCGCCATTGGTACTGGTTCAGCACCACGACGGTGCCGGTCATGCCCATATCACCGATCAAGCTGAACATGGCCTGCTGGACTTCCCGCTGCGGCGGCTTGTCCCATTGCACCGGATCCACCGACTTGATCGATCGCGGCGCATCGCCCGGATACGCCGAAAAAGTACCCACACAGCCATCGATGCTGTGCAGTGAACACGCCAGACGGGTTCCCCGTGGTGTCATTCTGCTAACCAAAAAGCTGAAATCGGACGAATGTTTGCATAATCAGTCCGCCTTAAATCTGCGTATTGATCTGGCACCAGTACTGTCCGGTTAACTAGAGGGGTATCGGCTTGAAAGCCAATACTGACGCGGGTTTCGAGGCAATTGGGGGTGTCCCCGATTTGAACGGTGTTTGCCTGTTTTCGCTAGCCTGCGAGCTTTTGTTAA
>CANJXQ010000022.1 GCA_947478805.1 Betaproteobacteria bacterium
CCTGGTGAAGATACCGGTCACCGGGCAGAAGGACTTGTTGCGGCCTGAGCTCAAGGGAAAGATCGGCCTTGAGGAAATTGCATCCACGTTCGGCGCGGCCTGGTATGACCAGGTGGAGAGGGGCGAGGAACCAGGCTATCTTGCCAAGCTCGCCACCCAGCAGACGCGCGTCTATCCGAGCACGGTGGCGCTGGCGCAATCGGTGTCGTCTGGAGAAATATCCATCGCGAACTTCGTCAACCTGGGTGCGGCGTTCGAGGCCGTCCAGCGGGGCGCACCGGTCAGGATCATCGTTCCCGAGCCGGTCTATGCCAGTCTCTACATCGGCGCCATTCTTGGCTGGTCCAAGCGACCCAATGCAGCCATGGTCTTCATGGATTATCTGATGTCGCGTGCGGGCCAGGAAGTCTGGAGCGGCGACGGCGGCTCGGCCAGCCCCCTGCCGGCCGGCAAGGCACTCGATGCCAGGAAGGTGCGCAGCATCGAGCTCGCCCCTTATACGCCTGAGTCGATTGCGGGAATTCGGCAGCGATTCGAATCCCTGTTCAAGCGATAGTTGATGGCGCAAGCGTCGCACCTATAATCCTGCCGGTCAGCGCTTCCCCGGCATGCGGGGAGATCATTCTCGAAGCCACGGCATGGATCAACCAAAGTCGCCTCCTGCAAACGTGCCTGGCAATCGCGCCAGCTACGTATTCGCATTGACCGATTCTGGGGAGGCGAAGCTGTACAGGATTCATAGCGATCTTTCGAGCCTGGAGCAGGAACTGCTGCTTCGGATCGACGGCCGAAAGACGCGCAATGACCTCGCGGCGGAAATGAAGCACGTGAGTTGGCTCGACGTGAACGACAGGCTGGACCAGCTGCAGAAGCGCGGCCTGATCGTCCTCACCCCATTTCGCGCCCCCAAGGACACCAGCCTCGACTTCACCAGGCATTTCAAGGCCAAGGTCGCCGCGCCGGCGCTTTCATCATCGCAGCGCGAGCGGCTCCACAAGGAGTCGCACGATGGGGCGAACCTGCTTCAGCGACACGGCTATTACGTCAGCATCGCAAAGCGAGCCAGCGGAAAGATCAAGCCGCGGAGCGGCGAAAAATATTCGGTGCTTCTCGTGGAAGACGATGCTGACATCGCAAAACTCGTGAAGCTGCTGCTCGAGAGCGAGGGATTTCAGGTGAGCATTGCGGGCAATCGGGCAGAGATCGTGCGCGCCATGGCGCAGGTTCCGCTGCCCGATCTCGTGCTGCTCGATGTCATGTTGCCGGATGCCGATGGTTTTGATGTGCTCAGGAAGATTCGCGCGCACCCGGCATTGAAAAGCCTGCGCGTCATCATGCTGACGGCGAAAGCCACACGCGAAGATGTCATGCAGGGCCTCGAGAGCGGCGCAGACGGATACATCACCAAGCCCTTCGACCTGGACCGGCTCGTCGAGGGCGTGAACGCAGTCTTGGGGAACTGAGCCGCCGCGCCGGAGTCAGGGGCCGGAAATTGTGCCAGTGCATGAGATCGTGGCCTAGCTCCAGCGAATTGAGTGAACAAGGAGATGTCAAGGGGCCGTGTATCAGGCAGGGTGGCAATTGTGGCGGGAGCTGCGAAAGGTTTGGGAGAGGCGACGGCGCGGCTGCTCGCAGCCGAGGGCGCCATCGCGTTCCCGAGGCGGCGGAAAGTACAGCCCTTACTGGAAGCCCAGCATCTTGCCGATCTCCTCGCGGCGTGAGGGCGGATAGGGCTTGGGTGACTCGTATCCCTTGGGCAGCTTGTTCAGTTCATAGATGGTGAAACCACCGGGATCGCCGTTGAGCACGGCGTTGCCTTCTTGCGACATGATGTAGTTGGCAAAGAGGCGCGCGGCATTGGGCGTCTTCGCCTTCGCCCGTGCGGTCAGCATCACCATGGCTTCCACTCCCGTCGTTTTTTCCATGATAGAGACATCCACCGGCCCGCCCTTGGCCTTGGCGCCAGCGACCTGGGGAGCCACGGCCGGGAAGAGGATGGAGCCTTCGCCCGCGGCCAGGGCCTGCACTGCGGGCACGCCGCCCGGATAGAGTCTCAGGTTCTGCGCGCGCAGCTGGTCGATGTAAGTCTGGCCATATCGCTCCAGGATCAATGACCAGAAGTCGATGTAGGCCCCCGCGACGCGCGGGTCGGGCAACAGGACCTGGCCTTTGAACTGTGGCTTCAGCACGTCGGCCCAGTCCTTGGGAATCGCATCCCCCTTGAGCTTGTCGGTGTTCAGGGCGAACAGCCAGGGCGTGATCTGAACCGTGGCGACCGGCCCGAGGATCAGCCGTGAAGGGAATTCGCCGCTCTTGACTACGGGCAGCCCGGACTCGGCAATCGGCTCGAGCCAACCCTGCTTGACCGCGTCAACGGCAAACGGCAAGGAGTTCGACGTGATCAGCAGGTTCGCAGGGATCGAGCCCGCGGCGGCTTCGGAGGAATAGCGCTGTTGCAGCGGCACGCCTGGCAGGCGAATGAACGACGTCTTGATACCGTACTTGGCGGTGAATCCGTTACCCACCCGCGTGGCCACGTTCTCGGTCAGGTCGATGTAGTAGGTCATGTCGCCTTCGGCCTTTGCGGCCTTGATCAGCGCATCGAGATCGGCTGCAGCCGACGCGCGTGCGCCGCCAGCCTGAGCCAGCTGCAGGGGTTCTGACTTGACGGTTGCGCGCAGTCCCGCGCCGGAGTCTGCATTGACTGCGCTGGCGCCAAGCCACGCGGATGCAATGAACAGTGCCGAGAGACCGTTGCGGATCAAAGGCGAACGACGGGCTCGTGCAGCGCCCGATTCCGGGGGGTGTCCTGCGAACATGTTCAGCTCCTTTTTGGGGTTGGTGATGCAGCGGCCAGAGAGTAGGTAGGGTGCCGCCCCGCTGTCAAGCGATAGCTGGCTGCCGGGCTTGGAATCGCATATTCCGGGGCTGCCATCCTCGAACCTCGGCTGCGATTGGACGCCGGAGATAGTGCGCTTCGAAGGGTGCTAGTATGGCCGCCGATTTCACCTGTGACGGAGGCGCCCCGTGAAAGTCGTTCCCTACGAGCAGACGGATACCATGAACGTGCAGACCAAGGATTATCGAGCGGTCGTGCGCAACTACTTCGGCCGCGTCACCACCATTCATGACGGGGCGCAGGTCTTCATGTCCGAAATGCCGGATCCGGATTCTGTGATCGACCCGCACTTCCATGACGTCGACGAGTTCCAGGTCATCGTCTGCGGCGGCGGAAAGTTTGCCGGCGCCCCGGTCGAGGGCATCATCTACCACTACGCGGATGCCTATGCACCGTATGGCCCGATCGTCGCGGGCGAAAAGGGCCTCGACTTCATTACCCTGCGCGCCTCCTGCACGACGGGTTACTTTCCGATGCCTGAGTCGCGATCGAAGATTCCCGGCAAGCCTGGCCGAAATATCAACGGAAAGTTCGATATCGCAAAACCGCTGCCCGCGCCTGGCACCTCGGAGAAGGAGATGCTGCTCTCGGACGCGAAGGATGGCATGAAAATCGTGGGCATGCGCCTGGGAGCCAATGCACCGGCACAAGGCGAGCCCGTGGATGCGGGCCAGCAGTATTACCTCGTATGTTCAGGCTCGCTCATCGCCGCAGGCAGGACCGTGCCGGTGAAGGGACTGATCCAGGTGTTGCCCGGAGAAGCTGCAATCCAGCTACAGGCAGGGGCAGAGGGTGCGAATGTGCTCTTCATGCAATTGCCGCGCCCCACCGAGCGCCCGGGCTCGCACCCGCGCACCATGGCCGAACTGAGCGGCACGAGCTACTCGTATGTCGGATTGACCACCAGCCAGGCCTGATTGGCCTGCCGTACTGTAACGGAACCGCAAGCGCTGTGTCGCCCATGGCGTGCGAATCAGGCGAGAGCTGCGGGATGAGGAGGAAATCCGCATGAGCATCGGTTTTCGCCGCCCCCTCGAGGCGGTGGACCTGGCGGGCCTGGTGGCGGCATTTCCGCCGCCCCCGGAATACTTCGAATCCGCCTGGCTCGACACCCCGGAGACAATCGAGCGCAAGCAACTTTCGCGGCTCAAGGATCACTTGCTTGCTGCCGAGCGAGTGCCCTTCTTCCGCCGGCGCTGGAAAGAGGCGGGGTTCGATGCGCGCGCTCTCTGCTCCCTTGAGGAATTGCGCCACGTGCCTGCCTACACCGTGGACGACATCCGCCGCAGCATCGAAGCGAGTCCTCCCTGGGGCGACTACCAGGGGGTGGTGCCGGAGGACGCACGGCGCGAGCCGATGCGCATCTACATGTCCGGCGGCACGACGGGCACCGCACGTCCCATCTTTTTCACGCAGTGGGACCGGGAAGTCGGCGCGATCCTGATGGCACGCGGACTCTACATGCTGGGCATCCGACCGGGTGACGTTGTCATCAATGCATGGGCCTACAGCACGCACAACGCCGCCCACATGTACGACGAGGCGCTCTATCGCTGGCTCAACTGCGTGGTTCTCACCACGAGCACGGGGAACGTGACGAGCAGCGAGCGCCAGCTCGAACTTGCCATGCAGTACGGCGCAAAGTCCATCCTCACCACGGGTGACTACATCATGCATCTCGCAGACGTTGCTCGAAAATTGGGCCACGACCCGAAGAAGGATTTTTCTTTTCGCGCGCTGCCGAGCCTTTTTCGCAGTGAGGAAATCGAATCGACTTTCGGCGCCGAGGCCCTGGGTTTCTACGGCAACCACGAGGTGCAGAAAATTGCAGTCGAGTGCCCGGCACGAAAAGGGCTGCACATATTCGAGGATGCCTTCATCGTGCAGATCGTCGACCCTGAAACCGGTGCGGAGCTGCCCGAGGGGGAATTCGGTGCGATCTGCGTGACCGAGCTCTACAAATCCGGCGGGCCGCAGATCCGCTACAACGTGCTCGACCTGTCGCGTCTGCTCCCTCGCGAGCGTTGCGCTTGCGGCAGCTGGTTGCGGCGGCTGGAGCCGTTTTCCGGCCGCGGAGACAACATGGTGAAGCTGCGCGGCGTCAACATCTGGCCCGAGGCCGTGGGAGAGGTGGCGCTCGCCGTTCCCGGCGCGGGGACGGACTGGTTCGTGAAGGCCGTTCGCGAGAACAACCGCGACGAGCTGATCGTGTATGTGGTGAGCGAGCGCGATCGCTCGGCGTTCGTGGCGATCGCTGCTGCCATCGAAAAAGCGCTCAAGGAAAAATTCGGTGTGCGCATTCGGGCCGAAGTGGTCGCGCCGGGGGCGCTCGACGCCTGGACGGGTTTCAATCAGGCCGCCAAACTCAGAAGGTTCCTCGATGAAAGAAACTAGACCCACGCCCCGCTACTCGGGGATCATTGACTACCTTTGCAACGGGTTCACCCCAGACCGCTGGCCCATCTGGAAGGACGTGCTGCCCAATACACGCGTGAAGATGCGCCAGAACGAGGGGGACACGCTGCTCGAACCCGAACAGATGGTGGCGCGCATGGATGAGTTGGGCGTGGCCACCGTGCTGCTCGTCACCACCGACATCGGGGCTCATGGCAGGCTCAATCCGGCCGACTTCGAGCATGTGGCCAACCAGTGGGACGAGGCCGAGCGGCTGGTCGCGCGCTGGCCCGGCCGCTTTGCGTCGCTTGCAGTCGTCAACCCGTCGCTCGGCATGGCGGGCCTGCGCCAGATGCGCGAGCGACTGGCGCTGCCCTGGGTGGTTGGCATGTACATCCATACCCACAGCTGGGACCGGCGCTTCGACCATGCCGATTACTACCCTTACTATGCGCTTTGCTCGGAGTTCGACGTGCCGATCGGCATGCAGGCGGGCTATTCCGGCGGGCTCTGGCCGAGCGAGTGCGGCCACGCCATCAGCATCGACAGGCCGGCACTGTACTTCCCGGAGACGCGCTTCATTCTTTCGCACACCGGCTGGCCGTGGGTGGACGAGACCATCGCGATGGCCCTGAAGTTCCCAAACGTGTATCTCGGCACGGCCTCCTACCCGCCGCGGCACTGGGGGCAGTCACTGCGCGATTTCATCCGCGGTCCGGGCAGGAAGAAGACGCTTTTTGGCACGAACTTCCCGACTTCCGGCTACCACCACACCATCGGTCAGTTGCCTGAATTGCAGCTGCCTCCCGACATCGAGTCGCTGCTCCTCCGTGGCAATGCGCTTTCGGTATTCAAGCGCCTGGTCCCTTAGGGCTGCGGGTCGACGGAGGCGCGGTTGAAGCTGGGATTCCTCATTGAGACAAATGTCCCGCCTGCGGTCGAGGGCGTTCCCGCCAATGAGTACATCGCCCATTCCGTCGAACAGTTCCTGCGCGAAGGCGCGGCAGCCGAAGCGGCGGGATTTGATTCGCTGCATGTGCCCGAGAGGCATATGCGCCCGGAGTGCCACTTCCCGACGCCCTTGCAGCTGCTCACGGCGCTCGCGGCTCGCACGAACCGGATCCGGCTCAATACGCACACCCTAATCCTCACCCTGTACCACCCGATGCAGGTAGCCGAGCAGTCGGCCATGATCGACATGCTGTCGCGCGGCCGGCATACGTTGACCGTGGCGATGGGGTACCTGCCGCTTTACTGGCGCATGATCGGCGCCACGGGTGATGGCCGGCGCGAGCGCTTCATCGAATCGGTTGAGATCCTGCGATTGGCGTTTGCCGGAAAGCCGTTCTCATTTCACGGGAGGCATTTCACCCTCGAGGACGTGATTCTGACGCCGCCCCCCTACCAGGGCGAGCGATTTCCGTTGTGGCTGGCCGGGCACTTCGAGAAAACAATGCAGCGCGCTGCCGTCTACGGCGACGGCTGGGCGGGCAATCCCTTTCCGCAGGAGCTGCAATCGTGGAATGCCCGTGTCAACGCCTACCGGGAGGCTGCGGCGAAGAACGGACGCAAGGCGCTGGTGTGCTGCGCGCGCGATGCCTGGGTGGGTGCCACGCACGCGGAGGCGATGCGCACTTTTCGCACCCACGAGGAGCATTACATCAGGGAGATGCGGTTCTATTTCCGCAAGGGAATACTCAGGCATCCCGACTTTGGCTCCGAAGCGGACATCACGCTCGAGCGCCTGTTGCCCCACATGGTGATCGGCTCGGCCAGCGAGTGCGCGGAGAGGCTTCAGCAGCATGCCGAGCAGTACCAGCTCGATCACTGCGTCCTGAGGCTGCGCATGCCCCGCGGCCCGGGCTTTCAGGAAACACTGGATGCCATTGCCCTATGCGGGGAGGCGATCATTCCCGCCGTCCAGGGACGCGAGGCGGCGCCTGCGGTGTGAATCCCGGGTGCCTGAATATCACCGATCCCGGAGCGCGGACGCCGGAACGCCCACCAGAAGGCCCATTGTTTGGGCAGCGCTTTAGCCCGGGTTTTCGCTGTCCGCCGGTGTGAGCACCTCTGGCAGGTGCGCTGGCCGATCGACCAGCACGGTGCCGATCTCTCCCGGCATGGAGAACTCGATGGCTTCGAGGTCGGGCGACATGTAGATCTCGTTGTGGCGAAAGCCTCCCGGTATGAAGATCGACTCGCCTTCCTTGAAGGTGGATACCGTGCCGTCCTCGAGCTCGAAAGTCACCGTCCCCTTCAGGAAATACACGAAATTGAAATCGCACACGTGATAGTGCCAGTGCGTGGTGGTCTGCTTGGCCGGGATGGGGTCCGACTTCACCGCGCGCATGCGATTGCCGCTGGCGAGCTGAACGCCCAGGTCACGATAGGTGCAGAAGGCGCGGCGACCGGCAACCGCCGGCGTTGCGCTCTTGAAACCCTTGAAGAGCTGCATGTCGGAAATGGGGCGCTCGGCCTCGGGCGAAACCTCTGGTTGCGCTAGGGTGGTGTCGTTCATTTGATGATGCTCCCTCGTTGTGGGAAATGGCTGCCGCGTGGGTGGCGGGATGTCGTCGGTTCAGGTACTGCCGCTACTGTGGCTGCACTCCGATTTTTTTCGCGATGGCTGCAAATGAGCGCGCTTCCTCGGCAAGTTCTGCTGCAGCCGCCTCCGGGTTGAGATCATGGATCTCCAGCCTGAGCTTGGCAAAGTACTCCTTCACCTCGAGCAGTTTCAGTGTACGCGAAGTGGCCTCGTACAATCTGTCCACGGCCACCTTGGGCATTCCGGAGGGGCCGTTCATCGAGTAGCTGACGCCGCGAATCTGCGGAAAGCCCAATTCGAAAAACGTCGGAACAGCGGGAAAGGCTGGTAGGCGTGTTGCACCGGTGACCGCCAGCGGCCGGAATTTGTCGCCATAGGAAAGCGCCAGCGCGTCTCCGATGAAGCCGAAATGGATGTCAGGGGCCATCAAGGCCTGCAGGAAATTCGTCCCGCCGGAATAGGGGATGTTGACGAGGCTGAGCCCCAGTTCCCGGATGAAAGTGTCCTGGAGCATGCGGATGTGCATGTTGACCGAACCATAGTTGAGCTTGCCCGGATTGGCCCGCGCGTTGGCTACCATCTCGTTGAACGTCTTCCAGGGCAAGCCGGCTGATGATCCGAGCACCAGGCGGGTGTCTGCGATGCCGATGACGGGGGGCAGGTCCTTCAGCGGATCGAACTTCAATCCCTTGACGGTCAGGGGCAGGATGGCGAGGTTCGATACCGATGCGGTGGCGATGGTGTATCCGTCCGCCGGCACCTGCTTGGCAACATACTCATAGCCGATGATGGAGTCTGCGCCGGGCTTGTTTTCCACCACCACCGGCTGGCCGAGGAACTTGGCCATGTCGGGCGCCAGCCGCCGCGCGATGAGATCCTGCGTCACGCCCGGCGTGATGGTGACGATCCATCGGATCGGTTTGGTCGGGTATTCCTGCGCCGTTGCCCCAATGGCAAAGAGCGCAAAGCATGCTCCCAGCAGTACCAACCAGGCCCAGCTCAGTGATGCTTTCATTTTTCCTCCCTGTCGTCGACATGCAAAGCGGACTTGCATGAGCCTGACTGTTGGCTGCTGATCGGACCCTAAGACGCTTGAACGCAAGTGAGGGCAGGCGCTCGCGAGGCTGCGCGACGAATATCCTACTGCGGCGTCAGTCCCATCTTCTGCGCCGCCTTCACGTAGCGATCGCGCTCCTGCACCTGCACCTGGCGCCATTCTTCCGGCGTTCCTCCGCCCGGCTCGGACCAGAAGGCGTTGGTGACCCACTCGAGGATCGCCGGGTCGCGAACGATGGCATTCAGTTCCCTGTTGAGCCGGTCGACCACGGGCCGCGGCATTCCCCTGGGCCCGGAGATGCCGATGCTGTTGGGGATCATCACCACCTGAGGCACGATCTCGCCCATCGCCGGCACATCCGGCGTCTGGGCAAACCGTCGTGGCGACAGAACAGCGAGCGCGCGCAGCTTTCCGCTATCGATGTGGGGCTTGACCGGGGAATACGCTGTCTGGGTGACCTGGATTTCTCCCGAGAGCACATTGCTGATCATCGCCGCGCCGGTGCCCTGATAGAGGATGGGATTGATCTTGATGCCCAGCTCGTCGAACATGAGCGTTGCGTCCATCTGCGTGTTGATGGCCGGAAACGCCATGGCCAGCTTGCCCGGATTGGCCTTGGCCCAGGCGAACATTTCCTGCATGGTCTTGAAGGGCGCCGAGGCATTTGCCACGTAGTAGCCGGGCGTGAGCGAGAGCCTTGCGACATGGGTGAGGTCGTTGATCTGGTCCACGGTGAACGATTTTTGCACCAGCGGCGCGGCAATGTAGATACTGGTGTAGAGCAGCAGCGTGTAGCCGTCGGGCTTGGCCTGCGCCACGTAATTCATGGCGATGAAAGCATTCCCGCCTGGCTTGTTCTCGACCACCACCGGCTGGCCGGTACGTTCCTTGAGCTTGTCCGCGACCTTGCGCGCGAGGAGGTCTTGCCCTGATCCGGGCCCCGTGGCCACCGTGATGGCGATCTGGCGAGAAGGGTAGTCCTGTGAAGAGGCCGGGGCGCTTAACGCAAGCGCCAGGCTCAAAACCGTCAGCGTAGCCACACTGCAAGAAATACGTTGGCGCATTGAATCCTCCAATAAATGAAGTGGTCCTGTATTGTCATGTCCCGCCGAGGGACAGCGTTGTCTTCTTACCGGACTTGCGGCGTAATTTCGGCCCGAGTCCGCAAGGAGCAGCCCTGCTGCACTCGGGTTATGAATATTTCAATACTGTCAAAATAGTTAGAGTGTACTGACCTGTACTTTATAAATTTAATATTTACTGACATAAAGGATTGCCGATTCACTTGGTTGCCGGTCCCATCCCCGAAAACTTGATGGTACAGCCGCCATCGACGACCAGGTTATGGCCGGTCACGTAGCTGGAGAGTTCCGTGGCCAGGTACAGCACAGCGCAGGCGATTTCCTCAGCCGTGCCCTTGCGGCCGAAAGGAATCAGTTCGTTGTAGCGTCGCATCATCTCCGGCGAGGTTCGCGATCGCGTGCGGGGCGTGTCGATCGGACCGGGCGACAGGGCGTTGACGCGAATGCCATGGGCGGCCCATTCGATGGCCATGGAGCGGGTGAGCGAGATCAGGCCCGCCTTGGCCGCGCCATAGGCGGCGTGGTTCGGCGCGGTGTAGGCGCTCATCGAGGCAATGTTTACGATGGAGCCAGGCCTGCCGGCCTCGATCAGGTGCCGCGCCACGCGCGTCCCGGTCAGGTAGCAGTACTTGAGATTGAGTATTTGCGTTGAGTCCCATTGGGAGGACGGCTTGTCGATCATCGGCCCCCAGGAATTGCCCGTCGTTCCCCCGGCGACATTGACCAGCACGTCGATGCGGCCGAATTTCGCGAGTGCGCTATCCATCATGCGCGCGATGTTGTCCTCGAGGGAAACGTCGGCCTTGATCGTGGCCCATTTCACCGGGGTGCGCTTCAGCAGCGCCTCAACCGCGGCCAGCGCATCGTCGTTGACGTCCGCCGCGATTACACATGCGCCGGCCTCGGCAAGCGCCAGCGATGTGTTGCCGCCAATGCCCTCGCCGCCGCCGCCAACCACCAGTGCTACCTTGCCATCCAGCCGGGATCGTTCAATCAGCATTTTGCAATCGACTCCTTGTTGTGCGGCCATCATGCCACGCCGCATTGATTTCCGATTCAAGCTTCAGGCCGGCTTCCCTCGATCTTCGATCATCATCGCCGAACCCTTTTCGCCGATCATCAGCACCGGGGCATGGGTGTTCCCCGAAGAGCAGCCAGGCATGACGGATGCGTCGATTACCCGCAGGCCTTCAAGTCCCCGCACCTTGAGGTCTGGCGTCACCACCGCATTGGCGTCCGTTCCCATCCTGCAGCTGGTACTGAAATGCAGGCCCGGAGTCCCGGCGCTGCGCGCGAACTCAAGGAGGTCTTCATCGGTTTGGGCCGAGGGGCCGGGCTTGGTCTCATGCGCGCTCCAGCGCGCAAGGGCCGGCGCGGCGAACAGCCTGCGCGCAACGCGCAATCCCGCCACGACAGTCTGCCGGTCAAGGGCCGCGCTCAGGTAGTTGGGCTGGATAGCCGGCTGGTCCTCCGGGTTTGCGGTCCTGGCGCGGATGGTTCCGACGCTCTCCGGGTGGGACTGGATGACGCTGATCGCCATGCCCGGTTCGCGCTCAAGCTGGAGTTGCTGCGCGTAGCTGCCGGGCGTGAAGGCCACGTAGACATCCGGGAATGCGAGTTCCGGGCGGCTGCGGCAGAAGAGGGCACCGCTGGTCGTGGCGTTGGCCATGATGCCGCTGCCGGACACCGCGTATTTCGCCAGTTCATAGAGCAGCCGGAACCCGCGCGTGCGCTCGTTCATGGACTGCGTGCCGCGCACGCGGTGGGCGATGCGCACGAACAGATGATCGCGCAGGTCCCGCCCCACGCCCGGCAACTCATGCAGTACCGGAATGCCGGCCGCAGCCAGCGTCTCGGCTGGCCCGACGCCCGACAGCTGCAACAGGTGCGGCGACTTGATGGACCCGCAAGACAGGATGACTTCACGTCGCGCGCGCACGCGCTTGACCTGCCCGCCGCGGCTGAACTCGACCCCGATCGCGCGCTTGCCCTCGAAGAGGATGCGCCGTCCCAAGGCATGCGTCTCGATCTGGACATTGGCGCGCTTTCGGGCCCGGGCAAGATAGGTTTGCGCCGCGCCGGAACGGAACCGCCCGCGGCGATTGTTCTGGATTACGCCGATCCCGTCGCGAGCGGAGCCGTTGAAATCGGCATTGGCGGGAAAACCGAGCTCGATGCCGGCGGCGACGAAGGATCGCGTCAGCAGATGCACTTCGTTTGCCCCGGTCACGCTCATGGGGCCGCTGCGGCCTCGATAGTGATCGTCGCCCCCCACATAGCGCTCGATCTTCTTGAAATAGGGCAGCACATCGTTGTAGCCCCATCCAGAGCAGCCCTTGTCGGCCCATTCGTCGTATTCGGAGGCCTGCCCGCGCATGAAGGCCATTCCGTTGATTGAACTGCCGCCGCCCAGCACCTTGCCCTGCGGCGCCCGCTGCGCCCGGCCCTTGAGCTCGCGCTCCGGCTCCATCTGGAAGTACCAGCTAAAGCGCGGATCGCGTACCAGTTGCAGGAACGTGGCCGGGATATGGATGAACGGGTGCCAGTCGGAGGGGCCAGCCTCCAGCACCAGCACCCGATCGCGGCCGGATTCAGACAGGCGATCAGCAACCACGCATCCCGCGGCACCTGCGCCGACGATGCAGTAGTCGGTCTCAGAATCGAACTGCATTTGCGGCTCCCCCTTCAACGTACCAATCGACGATCCGTCCGAAAAACAGCCGGCTACTGCGGTTCGATCCCGGCGCGCTTTGCGGTTGCGGCGTAGAGCGCAGCCTTTTCGGCAAGGCTTCTTGCAGCAACTTCCGTATTTTGTTCGACGATGGCCAACTGCCGTTTCTCCAACTGGGCACGCACCTCGGGCTGGCGCAACGCCCTCGATGCGGCGGCATGGAGCCTGTCGATGATGGGTCTGGGAACGCCCGCGGGCGCGCCCAAGGCGTAGCTATTGCTTGGTATTCTCGGAAGTCCGTATTCTGCTGTGGTGACTGCATTCGGAAAAGACGCGAGGCGCCGCTCGCTGGTCACGGCGAGCACGCGAAATCTTTCACCGAAGGAAATGGCATTGGCCTCGGGCAGGAATGCGGCGTGCACCTCACCGGTCAACTGGGCCTGAAGAAGTGCGGCGCCAGCGGTATACGGGATATAGACCAGGTCAAGGCCTAGGTGCTGCAGCAGCATGAGATTGCTCAGTCGGATATTGAAGCTGGAGCCTCCGTGATTGAACTTGCCTGGATTGGCCCTGGCAACCGCCACCATTTCATCCATGGTCTTCCAAGGGGCGGTGACTGAAGATCCGAACACCAGCGTTGCTTCGGCGAGGCCGATGACGGGTGTGATGTCTTTCTGCGGATCGAAGCGCAGGTCCTTCACCACGAGGGGCAGGATCGCGAGGTCCTGCACCAGCAAGGAGGCGACGGTGTACCCATCGGCGCCCGCCTGTTTTGCGACAAACTCATAACCCACCAGTGCACCTGCGCTCGGCCGGTTCTCCACGATAATCGGCTGCCCCAGGGTCGCGGACATTTCGGGCGCGATTGTTCTCGCCACAAAGTCCGGAAGTACCCCGGCTGAGTAGGGAACAATGTATCGGATTGGCTTGTTCGGATAGGTCTGCGCGCCCACAGTGGTCGCGCCGCAAACCGCAAGGGCAGCAAACAATGGCAACAAGATCATGTTCTTTGCAACGCGCATATCGGCCTTCGACGTCATGTGCCCCACGGAAGCCCCCTGTTGAGTGAAGTTGCAAGCGCTCTTTGCCCAGGCTAGCGGTCCTTTTGCGGCGGTGTCCCGGCATGCATGGCCGGAACTAATGCTGCAAAATGTGCAGAACCCGATGCAGTATAAGAGTACCTAACAATGCGAGGGGATACATCCCCTTGCGCTCCCCTAAATCGGGGCGCCCGATAGCAATCTCGTTAGGCGCTCTGTGAAGATCGCCTCCATCCCCACCTTGGAAATCTCATGATTAGCGCCGATTACGAGAGCAGGAAATCCGATCGAACCGAATTTTCCATACCCAAGAACGGTGGCACGGGTTGGAGAACACCCCTCATCACCTCGGAATTCGGTGTCATCCCATCGCCCCAGGCCTACCTCATCGAGCAGGGTCCCAACAGCGTTTCGAGCCCGCACTTTCACGTACAGAACCAATTCCAGCTGGTCGTTGCGGGCAGTGCCACCCTGGGAAAGCACCCGGTCAGGCCGATTTCAGTTCATTACGCGCAACGCGAGACGGGCTATGGACCCATCAACGCGGGCGAGGAGGGCGTGTCGTACCTGACCCTGCGTCCGAACATGGACAAGGGCTCCCTGCACCTGCCCGAAAACAGGCACCTCATGCACGAAGGCATGCTCAAGCGGCAGGTGACCGCCGATCTGAATATCTCCACGGAGGCCGCATTGTGCGACCGCAAGGAAGTTGCGGTGGAGGAGGCCATTCCCCAGCAAACCGATGGCCTCGCTGCATGGTTGCTTCGGTTGCCAGCAGGGGCCAGGTTTACCGCGCCGAACTCAGTGCCGGGGGCAGGACGATTTCATGTGGTGGCCGCGGGGGCGATGTGCTTGGGAGCAGATCGCTTTCAACGACTCGGCTGTGTATTCACTTTTCCCGACGAGGGGCCGCTGCAATTCGTGGCGGACGAATCAGGCCTCGAGCTGATGGTGCTGCAGTTTCCGGTCGATCCGTTACCGCCCAAGCCATAGGAGCTTCGGCACCGCCGAATCGCCAAGAGCAATCGCATGCGGTGCGGGATGAGTCGAACCCTTAGCCCGCGACCGGCGTCACTTTTGAAAACAGCGGCAGCCAGTAACGCCTTGTCACAAACATCGTCGCTATCCCGGCGAGCGGCATGACGATGGTTGCCTGTGCCGGGCCGATGATGTCGGCGAGCGTGCCGAAGAGCAGGAAGCCCGCAGGCCCGACGCCGATGGAGACCGTCAACAAGCCCATCATGCGCGCCCGAGCATGTTCCGGTGTGAGGATGAAGATCAGCGTGTTCTGCCCCACCGAGAACCCGGCCGTGGCGATGCCCACGGCGAGGAGCGCCGCACCCGACAGATAAGCGCTCGCCGCCAGCGCAAACAGGATGATGGTCACGTGCCCGGCCGCGACGCATGCTACGTACAGGCGCTGCACCTGCGCCTGCTTCACGACCGCCCCGATCAACAGCGCGCCCAGCAACGATCCCAGTCCGTCCATGCTGGCGAGAATGCCGATTTGCGCGGCATCCAGGTGCAGGATGCCCGCACCGATTACCGGCACGATGCTCACGTAGGGGTATACGAAAATATTGAAATAGATCGTGAGCAGCAGCGTGCCCATCAGTTTGGGGCTGGCACGGCAGATCGCCCAGCCTTCCGCAAGGCGGCGCAGGATGGGTTCATCCTTCGGGCTGTGTCCCTCATTGCGGCAGCGAATGAAAAGCGTGACGAAGGTCGCGAGTGCATACATCGCCGCATCCACCATGAAGACGCTGCCGATGCCCCAGGCGGCGAGCAGCGCCCCGGCAATGAAAGGGCCGAAGGTGCGTGTGCCGTTGCTCGCGCCGACATCGATGGACATCGCCGCGCCGATGCGCGCGCCGCCAACGACTTCGCCGATCATGAGCCTGCGCACCGGGTTGTCAGCCGCAGTTGAAATGCCTCCAAGGAAGCTTGCGACCATCAGATGCCAAACGGCCAGCATGCCGGCATGCTCTAGGAGGGCCAATGTCAGAGCAACCCCGAGCAGGCTCAAGTTGATGCAAAGCAGCAGGCTCCGGCGTTCGATGCGATCAGCAATATCGGCGATGATCATGCCAAACAGGCTCATCGGCAGGAATCGCAGAACCATGAGCAGCGATACCAGGAATGCCGAATGCGTCTGCTGGTAGACGTAGACCGACATCGCCAGCGTGTCGAACCAGCGCCCGAGGAAGAAGATCAGCCCGACTAGCCACAGTCGCCAGAAATCAGGCACCGGGATCGGCAGCCGCATGCCGAGCAAGCGGAGTTCGCGCTCAGGCGCCATCACTTAAAGAATCTCCCGCCAATGCATGCCGGCGAGAATAACCTACCGGGCAGGAACCACACGACATGTGGACCTTTTCTGTTGCCAGTAGCGGGCTTGCAAGGCGAGCCGCCAGCCACGCCATGCGGGCCGTGCAGTTTGCGCAGGTGAAGGATAAGATTGCCCCGGACACGTTCAGGAGCAACGATAATGAAGCCCACTCGGAATTTCCAGTTGTTGACGGCCTCCTTGCTTGCGGCAGGCGCGGTGTCGATGGCAGGGGCGCAGAATTTCCCCACGCGACCCATCAGCATCATCATCAATAGTCCTGCCGGCTCGATCATGGAGGGCTCCCTGAGATCCGCGGGCAACGAGGTTTCCCGGCTGCTCGGGCAGCCGGTGGTCACGGAAAACAGGCCGGGTGCCAATGGCAGGCTGGGGGTCATGGCAATCAAAACGGCGGCGGGCGACGGACACCTGCTGACCGTTGCCAACGACAGCATTCTGATATCCCAGCCGTCCGCAGATCCGAGCTTCCAGATGGAGCAGGGCCGGGATTACCAGCCGGTGGCGTTTCTCATGGAGTTCCCGCTGGTTCTCGCGGGCAGCACGTCGCTGCCGTTTCGCGACATTCGCGGGCTGATCCAGTATGCCAAGGCGAATCCCAAGAAAATCAACTGGGCGGCCACGGCAGGCAACATGTTCATCACCGAAATGATCCGGCAGGCCGCCGGAATCGAAATCACGACCATCCCCTACAAGGGTTCATCGTCCTCGTTCATCGACATTGTTGCGGGCCGCACCGACCTGGTGTTCGCAGGCTCGGACGTTGCAACATTCTTCAAGGCCGGCAAGATGGTCGGGCTTGGCACGACCGGTGGCCAGCGCTGGGCCATGTTTCCCGACCTCCCGACTTTTACCGAGAGCGGCATCCCGGTGGCAAGCACCGTCTGGTATGGCTTGGTCGCTCCGCCGACTACGCCGCCCGAAGTGATCGCGAAATTGAACGATGCCTTCAATACGGCGCTCAAGTTGCCGCAAGTCACCAAGATCATGGATACCAACGGCATGGTCACGGGCCGTTTGCGCACAACGAAGGAGTTCTCCGCCTTCATTCAGTCCGAACTGGGAATCTGGGGCCCGGTCATCCGCAAGTCGGGCATCAAGCTCGAATAGGGCTTGACGTCTCCTGGTGACGGCCTTCGTCGACTGTGCAGCCGGTGAGCCGGCTGCGCTAGGCGGCGATCTCGATGCTTACCGGGCAATGGTCGCTGCCCAGGACGTCGGCGTGGATGGTCGCGCGCTTGACCGATTTCTTCAGCGCGGACGATACCAGCACATAGTCGATTCTCCATCCCACGTTGCGCGCACGGGCGCCCGCGAAGTGGCTCCACCAGCTGTAGTGGCCGTTGCCCTGCGTGAAGATGCGGAACGTATCGACGAACCCGGCGTCGATGAAATTCTGGAAGCCCTCGCGCTCCTCGTCGGTGAAGCCCTTCTTGCCGCGGTTGGGCTTGGGGTTGGCAAGATCGAGTTCGGTGTGCGCGACGTTCAGGTCGCCGCAGAAGATGACCGGTTTCTTCTTCTCCAGCAGCTTGCAGTACGCAAGAAACGCTGGGTCCCAGTGCTCGTGGCGAAGCTTCAGGCGGCTCAGGTCGTCCTTCGCGTTCGGGGTGTACACCGTGACGACGTAGAACTTCTTGAACTCCGCCGTGACCACGCGGCCTTCCTCGGTGCTGTCACGCTCCAATTCGTCGGCAAATGCGTAGCGCTTGGCGAAGGCATGTGGAAAGCCGTTGGTGACTTTCAACGGCGCCTCTTTCGAGAAGATCGCCGTTCCTGAATAGCCCTTCTTGACCGCCGAGTTCCAGAACTCGTGGTAGCCGGGCAGGTCGATCTCCACCTGGCCGCGCTCGGCCTTGGTCTCCTGCAGACAGAGGATGTCGGGTGAGTGCTCTGCGAGGAAAGATTGAAACGTGCCCTTCCTCAAGACGGCGCGAATGCCGTTGACGTTCCAGGAATACAGCTTCATGCGGGCTCTTTTCGGTTGGCGGGGACGGCGCATTATAGGGGCGTGCCGTCGCAACAGCCTCCTCGATTTCGATGCCAGATTTATCGCTTCGCCGACACGCCGGCACGGCGAGTCCCGGGCTGGGCTAAACTGGTTTTGACATCGCAATCGAGTTGATGTTGACTAAACGCAGACATGGAAAGGAAATCGATGAGCACCGATCCCAATGCAAGTGTGCGCGATGCGATGGAGGTGGCGATCTCGAAGTACGGCGAAATCGGCCTGCAGGTCTGCGCGTATTTGGACGGCAAAAAAGTCATCGACACCTGGGCGGGGGTGGCCGACGAAACCACGGGCGCCAGGGTCGACGCCGACACCCTGTTTCCGATCTTTTCGGTCACCAAGGCGATTGCGGCCGTGGCGCTGCACATCCAGGCCGAGCGCGGGCTGATCGATTACTCGCGGCCGGTGGCTTACTACTGGCCGGAATTCGGCGCCCACGGGAAGGACAAGGGCACAGTCTACGATGCCCTGGTCCATCGCTTGGGGGTTCCCACCATGCCCCTCGGCGTCACGCCGGAGCTGGCCTGTGATTGGCAGTGGATGGTCGAGCGTATCGCCGACATGCGGCCCATTTTCGAGCCCGGAACGCGAACGGCCTATCACGCTTACACCTACGGCTGGGTCATCGGTGAACTGGTCAGGCGTACCGATCCCAAGAAGCGGGGTTTCAGCCAGTTCATCCATGAAGAGTTGTGCCGTCCGATCGGCATGGACTCGTTGTTTGTCGGTATCCCCGATCATGTCGAGCCGCGCATCGCAAGGCTCAGGAACCCGGCCAGCATTTTCCCCGGAGGACCCGGCGTCAACCCGGCCGCGCTCCTGCCGCTTGCCATGCCGACCAGTCTTGCCACGACGCAGGAAGTCTTCGGCCGCCCGGATATCCGGCGCACCTGTTTTGCCGCGGCCAACGGCATCTCGAACGCGCGCAGCCTGGCGCGCTTTTTCGCCATGCTGGCGCAAGGCGGCGAGCTTGATGGCGTGCGCCTTCTGGGCGAGCACCGCGTGCGCACCTTCAGCGTGCCCAGGGCTCCCGCCGAATACGACTACGTGCGGGGTGTGGGCGCGCACAACATCAGCATTGGCGGATTCCACATGCCCGCGCCCATCGCCGGCGTGCCGCCGATGGTGCAGATCATGCCGGCGGGTACGAATCCGCGAGCTTTCGGCCACCCCGGAATGGGAGGCACCATCGGCTGGTGCGACCCGGACGCCCGCCTCGCGGTGGGCATCACCCACAATCGCATGTTCGAGAGCGCCACGCCGGAAGGAAGCTCCATGGTTTTCCTCGGCAACGCAGTGCGCAAAGCGCTGGGTGTCCCAGGGTAGTGAGGCAGGCCCTCAATTTGCGTGATGCGCGCTGCGAGGGATCGGCACTGATGCGCCAAGCTGCCTGATCCATCGGCGGCCGCACGGCATGCGCTGAACACTGCTGGGCAGACGGTTTTGATGGAGCCCGGTTCCTACCTACTGCGTGGTGCTGGCCCCCTCAGTGCTCCCGGCCCGCATCTTCTTGAACCGTGAGGCCAAATGGGGGTATGGGGTAATCCCTTGCATGTGATCACGCGGCACCTTGTCCCCGATGACCACGCGCCTGAGGGTTCGGCGGTTGCGCTTGATACTGTCGTCCGGGTCAGGGCGACCGTGTTGAACGGCAAGGCTGTCCCAGATCACCAGGTCGCCCGTTTTCCACTCATGCCGGTACACATTGTCGGGCGCGTACAGAATGGCAAACAGGTCCGCCAGCATGCGCTCGCTTTCATCGCTGGTCATCCCGACGATGTGGCTTGTCATCGCCTGCATGGCGAATACCAGGGGCTCGCCGGTGCGCGGGTGGCGCATCAGGACCGGATGTTCGGCCCGCGGGTGCGTTGATTCGGGCGGCATGGGGTCCAGCGTGAGCAACTGTGCCCGCTTGTCGTAGCCGCCGGTTTCCGTGTAGTCGTAGGTCTGTATCAAGGTCCTGCCCTCGAGGCGCGAGCGGATGTCAGTGGGAAGATTGCGACAGGCGCGTATTCCATTGGCGAACATTGTGGGGGCGGTGGGGCCCTCGACATCGAGCCCATACAACGAAAAGTACGGTCGCGGATACGGAGTCCACGCGAAGTCGGCGTGAAATGCCAGCGGTTCGTCCCTGACCACGCTGTCATCGCGCACGTTGGACACGATGGAGCAGCCCGACCCGTCCTCATTTTCATCGGACACCTTCCCGAAGATGCCGACCGTGCGCACATTGCTCTTGTCATCCAGGTTCTGGCCTCGAAACAGGAGCAACTGGTGCGCATCCATGAGCCGCCGCAGCTCCATTGCCTGCGTGTCGCTCAATGGCCTGGTCAGGTCCACACCCGAAACCTCAACGCCCATGGCGCCCGAAACGGAACGGGTCTGAAAAATGCCGCCCATTTGAGATACCTCCCCAAGCGATCGCGTTTGACGTTCGAACCAGCAAACTTTATCGCATTTGACTGCAGTACGTTAAGCGCATTCTGGCACTGAGCTCGACGTGCTGATGCAATCGCGTGCGCATCAGTTGCGTCCCGCAAGGCATCAGTTCCCTGCGGGTCCTGACGTCTGACGCCATTTTTCCAACCGATATAACATCGTTCCCGGCTGCATGGCGCGCTGTTGCCGTCCCTTGTCCGAGGAAGGAAATCATGAAATTCGCAATTCGTGTGGCAATGTTCGTGCTGTCCGTCGCGATAGTTGCGCCCGGCTCTACGGCGGGTGCGGCAGAAGCGTACCCCGCGAAGCGTTTGACGGTGGTCGTTCCGTTGCCGTCAGGAGGTCCCGTCGATCTGATGGGCCGCGTAATCGCCAACGCATTGCAAGAGCGATTGAAACAAACGGTGATTGTCGAGAATCGCGTCGGGGCAGGGGGCTTTGTGGGCTCGGCATCGGTGGTGCGCGCAGCCCCTGACGGCTACACCTTGCTCGCCACCGCTTCATCGACGCTTTACTCGGACCTGTTCGTCAAGGACAACTCGTCCATTCTCTGGAAGGAACTCGCGCCGATCAGTTCAGCAGGGTATACCGCGCTACTGCTCGTCGCGCCCGCTGAATTGAAGGCCAGGACGCTGAAGGAGTTCATTGCCATGGCCAAGGCCACCCCCGGCAAGATGAATTTTTCGAGTCTGGCGAATTCGACCCAGGAACTGGAGATTATTGCCTTCGCCCGCACATCGGGAATACAGATGACGATCATTCCCTTCAACGGAACGCCGCCGATGCTCGGGGCGCTATTGGGCGGGTCTGTCCAATTCGCGATGCACAGCCCGGCATCGGTCAAGCAGCAGGTTGATGCGGGGAAAATCGTGCCGCTCGCGATTTCGAGCAGGGAGCGCCTGGAGTCCATGCCCGATGTTCCCACGGCCGTGGAAGCTGGTTTGCAGTTTGAGAGCACCTACTGGGTCGGGCTGATGGGGCCATTGAACCTGCCGAAAGATGTGACGACCCAACTGCACGCCGCGGTTTCCGCCGGGATCAAGTCCCCCGAGGTCATCGCCAGGATCAAGAGCCTGGGATTCGTCCCGTATTCAGCCGGCCCCGAGGAGCTTGCAGCCAGCGTGCAGCGAGAAGCGAAGTACTACGCTGAAATTGCAAAGGGCGCAGGCGTTGTGCCGAAGTAGGGGAGTTTGAGGGGAGTATCCCTTCATTTGTTAAATAGGCATTGATTCCCGTTCCAACCCACCCACTCTCAAGCGGATAGACCCATGGAAAAAATGCTCGGCAAATCGGCGCTCATCTCGGGCGGTGCGCGAGGGATCGGCGGCACGGCGGCGCGGCTGCTGGTCGAGGCTGGCGCCAAGGTGGTGATCGGCGATGTACTAGAAGACGTCGGCCGCAAGCACGCCGCAGACCTCGGTCCCACTGCATCCTTCGTGCACCTCGATGTGACGAGCGAGGCATCCTGGCAAAAGGCGGTGGCTCACGCTGTCGCGCATGGCGGCGGGTTGAATGTGCTGGTGAACAATGCGGGGATCTTCCGTCGCGGGGGCATTGCGGACACAACCCCCGAGCAATACATGCAGATGGTCAACGTGAATCAGCTGGGCGTGTTCCTTGGCATGCGCGCGGCGTTGCCTGCCATGCGCGGCAAGGGCGGCGCGATCGTCAATATCTCTTCTACCAGCGGCATGGTGGGCTCGAGCAACAGTTGCGCCTACAGCGCGACCAAATTCGCGGTGCGCGGCATGACCAAGTCCGCGGCGCTCGAATTCGGCCCCTTGGGCGTCCGCGTCAATTCCGTTCACCCGGGCAATGTCGATACCGACATGTCGCGAGCGGGCCTTACGCCGGAGATCGTTCAAAGCATGGCATCGCGCATACCGCTGAGGCGCCAGGGGCAGCCGGGCGAGGTGGCCGAGCTCATCCTGTGGCTGGCATCGGACGCGAGCTCCTTCTGCACGGGCTCGGAGTTCGTCGTTGATGGCGGACTGATTGCTGGTTGAGGTAGCACCTTTGCACAGACGGCCTGCGGTGTTTCGGTGAAACGTCAATGCGTCACCGCCACCATTTGTTATTTCAAACCACCCAAGGAGGATCACCGCCATGCAATACCCCAACTATGCAGGATTGAAGCTCGATCGCCCGGCGCCAGGCGTGCTGCGCATCACCATGTCTCGCGGCAAGATGAATACCATGGACTTCGAAATGCACCACGACCTGACCGAGATCTGGAAATTGATCGATCAGGACGATGAGACCCGTTCGGTGATACTGACTGGCGAGGGACGGGCGTTCTCAGGCGGCGGCGACTTTGCCTTGGAGCAAAAGGTGGTCTCCGATCCGGACTTCAGGATGGCCATGTTCAAGGACGGGCGGGAACTGGTCCGCAACCTCGTCGAGTTCGACAAACCGATCATTGCCGCGATCAACGGCGCGGTGGCAGGCGCCGGACTTGCCGCCGCAATGCTCGCCGATGTCTCCATTGCGGCCAAGCGCGCAAAGATTGTCGATGGCCATACGCGCCTCGGCGTGGCCGCGGGCGATCACGCCACCCTGATCTGGCCGCTCTTGTGCGGAATGGCCAAGGCCAAGTACTACCTCCTGGCCTGCGAGCCGATCACGGGGGAAGAGGCCGAGCGGATTGGGCTCGTGTCGCTGTGCGTCGAGGATGACGAGCTGCAGGCCCGCGCACTGGCTGTGGCCACGCGCCTTGCCAACGGCGCGCCATCGGCCATCCGCTGGACCAAGCGCAGCCTGCACCTGTGGTTCAAGCAGGCCTGGCCGATCTTCGAGGCCAGCATGGCCTACGAAATGATGGGATTCGGAGGGCGCGAGGCCGCCGAGGGCCTTGCCGCGTGGATGGAGAAGCGCGATCCACAATTCGAGAAGCTGAAGACTTTCCCGATTTAGACTGAACGACAATCACTCAAGTGAAGCGAAAAAGGATGAGCGTATGACGTGGGACCCGAGAAGCAAGGCAGCTATCGCGGGGGTCGGCACAAGCCAGTTTGCTCGTGATACCGGCCTCACCACGACCCAGATGATCTCCAATGCGCTACGAGCCGCGTTGGATGACAGCGGCTTGGCGATTGGCGACATCGACGGGCTGTATGTCAATGCCGGGGGCGATTTCGACAAGATGGCCGAGCAACTCGGCATGAAAGTCGGCTACGCGATGCAGTTCTGGACCCACGGCCGGATGTGCGCCCCGACGTTGCAGCAGGCGGCGCTAAGCGTGGCTGCCGGATTGGCGACGCATATCGCATGCGTCTACTCCATCGATATCTCGGAGCGGGGCGGAGGGTTCGGGGGCGGCCGCTCGCACGGGCATGAGGAGTATCGGGAGGGCGGCGGCACCCATGGCGAGATGGCGCACTACGGCCTGACGCACCCTGGATCGGGTGCCGCCATGGCATGGCAAAAGTATCGGCATCGATACGGTGCGACCCAGGAACAACTCGGAGCGGTAGCGACGACGACACGCGAGCATGCGTCGCTCAATCCGCTGGCGCTCATGCAGCACACCTATACGCTCGAGGATTATCTGGCTTCCCGCTTCGTGATCGAGCCGTTGCGACTCCTGGATTGCGCGGTGGTCAACGATGGCGCAGTGTGCGTCATCGTCACGACGGCTGAGCGGGCGCGCGATCTTCGCAAGAAACCGGTGTACATCGCGGGAATGGACGGTCTGCACGCCGGGCGTGACGAGTTTGTTTTTGCACCGCCCGGGCTGGGGATCTGGCAGCAGCCTGAATCCAGTGTCGCGGCAAGACCCTCTCGCGTCTACGAGCGCGCGGGGGTGGCGCGCGCCGATATCGACGGGTTCTATTGCCTCGACAGCTTTTCCCCCTTGGTCATCTTTGCGCTCGAGGAGTTCGGCTTTTGCAAGCCGGGGGAAGCCGCGCCCTGGGTTGCCGAGGGGAACACCAGATTGGGCGGCAAGCTCCCCGTGAATACCAACGGAGGCCATCTTTCGGAAGGAATGCTCGGAGGATGGGCGCATCAGGTGGAAATCGTCCGGCAACTGCGCGGCGAATGCGGTCGGCGGCAGATTACGGACGCCCGCGTGCTGCAATTCGCCATGGGGCAAGGCGTGTCGAACATCTACAGCAACGAGAAACTTTAGGAGGCCATTTCAGAATAATCGAAGTGGCCCCCGATGTAGGGGAGTTCGAGGGGATGCGTCCCCTCGGTTTGGAGCAAACGCTTAGACGGAGTCATCGATGTCACAAGAACGGCCATTGCCGGTCATCACCGAGCAAAACCGCGGCTACTGGGCCGCAGCAGCAAGGCAGGAGCTGGTCATGCCCCATTGCACCCAATGTGACAAGGTCTTCTTCCCGATCGCGCCCGTCTGTCCCTTCTGTTTTGCGGCCGACCCGGACTGGAAGAAAGTTTCAGGGCGCGGACGCGTGTCTTCTTTCGTCATCTTCCAGCAGGCATTCTTTGCATTCTTCAAGAATCGCCTGCCCTACGCAGTGGTGCAGGTGGAATTGGACGAGGGGCCGCGCATCAACGCGAACCTTTTCGACCTGAAGCCCGAAGAGATCCGGATCGGCTTGCCAGTCGAAGTGACCTTCGAGAAAGTGAACGACGAAATAACGTTGCCGCAGTTCCGCCCGCTCGTTCGCGGCACTTAACGACGCGGAGAGCGGTCGTCCCTTCTTGTTCCCTTCGTAGCCTTGCCTGCGGGCCTACTGGGGCTTGAGGCCTATCTTGCGGGCGACGTCGGCGTAGATCTTCGCTTCCTCCGCGAGTTTTTTTGCCGCTACTTCGGGCTTGTCATCCAGGACTTCAAGGCGCATTCCCGCCAGCCGTGTCTTGACGTCGGCGCTTTGCAGGGCCTTGGATGCGGCCGCATAGAGTTTCTCGGTCACTGCCGCCGGGACTCCGACCGGAACATTGAGGTTGAAGCTCAGGCCCTTGATCTGCGGGAAACCCAGTTCGCGAAACGTCGGGGCATCCGGGAAGCTCTTGGTTCGCTGGTCGCCCGTGACCGCAATGACCCGTACTTTCTCCGCCTGTGCGATCGACAGTTGCTCGCTGATCAATCCCATCTGGATGTCGGGCACCGTCAATGCCTGCAGGTAGTTGGCAAGGTTGGGGTAAGGAATGTATTCCATCTTGAGCCCCAGTTCCTGCACGAATGTTTCCACGAGAATTCGTCCGAGCGCGGTACCGACGCCGTAATTATATTTGCCAGGGTTCGACTTCACGTTGGCTACCAGCTCGTTAAAGTTGGTCCAGGGCAGTTTGGGGGAAGTCACGAGCGTAAACTTCCCCTCGGCCAGGCCGATGACCGGCGGCAATTGCTTCAACGGATCGAATCGCAAGTCTTTCGCCAGTACCGGGAAGCTTGCCAGCGTCCCGGTCAGCGTGACAATCATGGTGTAGCCGTCGGGCGGTACCTGCAGGGCAACATATTCCGAACCGAGGATGGAGTCGGCGCCGGGCTTGTTCTCCACGACGATGGGCTGGCCGAGGTTCTTCGACATTTCCGGACTGATGATCCGCGCAACGACGTCGGACGCGGCGCCGGGAGAGATCGGCGCGATCAACCGCAGGGGCTTGCTGGGAAATGTCTGCGCAACTGTCGCCTGCGCGCCGAACAGGATTGCGCAGCCGGACACCAGGATTCCTGCAATGCGGGTGGCAATCAGTTGCATGGGGTGCTCCTTGAAAATAGGTTCGTTGATTGTCGATTTCATTGCGTTCCCGGTCAACCTCTAGTTGCCCGATTCCATTGCCTGATATCGGGCGGTCAGGATATCCCTCGCTTTTCCTTTATGCACTTTCCCGGTATCGGTGAGGGGCACGGCCTCCGATCCGATGATGTCAATGAAGCGCGGCACCTTGAATTTGGCGGAGGCCTTGGCGCAATGCGCGATCAATGCATCGGGGGTGGTATCGACCCCGGGTTTGAGGACGACCATCGCACTCACGATCTCCTCCAGCCTCGGATGCGGTACCCCGACAACAATCGCCTGTTGCACGGCAGGATGGGTTTGCAGCACTTCTTCGACGTCGGCCGGCGTCACGTTGATGCCGCCGGTTTTTATCATGTCCTTGATGCGCCCCTTGATCGTGAGGCTGCCATCCTCTTCGAAGACGCCGACATCGCCGGTGTAAAACCAGCCGTCACCATCAAACGCCTCCGCCGTCCTTTGCGGATTCTTGTAGTAGCCCGGCGTGACATGGCCGCGCAGGCGAATCTCCCCGGGCTGCCCTTGCGTCACCTTCACCCGGGTGATCGGGTCGACGATTTCCACCTCGTTGTTGGGCAGGGCAAAGCCGACATTTCGCTGGCGTTTTTCCAGGGGATCATGGGCATCCGTTTCTACGCTGTGGCCATAGCCTTCAGTGAGGCCGTAACCGGTGATCATCTCCATCACGCCCATTTCGGCCATCAAGTGCATGACGTTGGGGCGGCAGGTGCCAGTCCGCCACCGCAGCAGGTCACGAGTGGCACGTTCGGGGTGGCCGTGAATGTCGATCACGATGTTGGGCAGCGTATAGGCGGCCGTGCATTGTTCGGCCTCGATCAGCCGCAGCATTTCTCCCGGTTCGTACCGGTACTGGAGCACCACGGAGGCGCCATGCGTCATCGCGGCGAACAGGCCGTTGACACAGGAGAGCGCCCAGAACACGGATGTCGGTAGCAGCAGCCGATCCTTTTCGGTGAAATGCATCCGCTCCCCGATCCCGTGCGGGTTTTCCACGATGCCCCGGTGGGTCAACTCGACCGGTTTCGCGCGGGCGGTCGATCCCGAGGTGAAAAGCAGGTATGCGGTATCTTCCGGCTTAACCAGTCGGGTCGCGTCATCTACAACCCGGTCAGGAACCGTGGCTGCCATTTCATACAATGCACCGAAACGAATGGCGCCAGCAGGGGCTGAATCGCCCGCGACGACGACATGCTTCAGTTTCGGAAGTGCAATCGAAAGATCCCCTAATTGACGCAGGCTGGCGACATAGTCGTTCTTGATGTAGTTGTCCACCATCACCAGTACCAAGCTGTCGCTGCTCTCGAGTGCGCTGTGCAGCTCTTCGTGGCGCCACCAGGTGTTCAGCGCGACGAGCACGCCGCCCAGCATGGTCACGGCGAAGTCCACGAGCAGCCACTCGGCCTGGTTTCCCATCAGGAGGGCAACCTTGTCGCCGCGTCGAACGCCAAGCGCATGAAAGCCTTTGGCCAGCATTCTCGCTTCGGCGAGGAATTCCGAGTAGCTCAGCCGCCTTTGGTGATCGGTAATGAAGTTCCGCTCGCCGAATCGCTCGGACATTTCTTCGAGGAGTCCTGGCAGGGTGCGGGCAGACGGCATTTTCATCGTGGGTCTCAGTGCGGTTCTGGACCAGCGGATTGTCCACTGACCGATTACGAAAAGTAAAGAATGCTTTTTAATCCCGCTCAGGCGGGCCAACGGGAGTCAAGGGACTGGGATGTTGCGATGGGCAACGGCCTGCGCCCTTTGCCGGTCACCCCACTATGGCCTGCACGTCCTGCTAGGGCAACAAGTTTCCTGGAACGGGAACACCCCGGACCTTCATGCGTATGCTCGCCAGCTCGCGCGTGGTGGTTATGAACAACGTGCGCCAGTCAGCACCGCCCCACGCAAGGTTGGTGGCACGCTTGCCCGGCCCCAGCGCGATGGTCCCCAGGTGCCTTCCATCCGGGCTCATGATCCAGACGCCGCCGGGTCCCGTGCAGTACAGGTTGCCTTCCAGATCCACTTTCATGCCGTCAACCAGGCCGAGCCGATCGTCGCGCAGGATGGCGAAGGTGCGCCGCGTGCCGAGCAGTCCGTTGCCAAGCATGTCATAGGCGTAGATGCAGGCGGTATGGGTGTCGTTCACGTAGAGGACGGTTTCCCCCGGCGAGAAGCACAGCCCATTGGGCGCGATAAGGTCGTCGCAGAGCAGGGTGAGCGTCTTGCCGTCCGGCGCGAGCCGATAGACGGCGGAGAAATCGACCTCGACCTTCGTGAAGATCGGCGTGAACGGGTCGGTGAAGTAGATTGCACCGTCCGATTTAACGACGACGTCGTTCGGTCGGCTGAGGCGCTTGCCTTTGTGGTGGTCTGCCAGCACCGTCGTGCTGCCATCGTGCTCGATGCGAATGAGACGCTGCGCCATGTGAACGCAGACGATGAGCCGCCCCTCGCGGTCGCGCGTCATGCCGTTGGCGCCCTGCGTGTCGGTGGCCACGACGGACATGCCCTGCTCCGGCGACCATTTCATGCGCTGGTTCTTGCCGATGTCGCTTAGTAGCAGGTATCCGCCTTCGTGCCACCATACCGGACCCTCGGCAGGCATCCAGGGGTACCCGATGGCGCTCGCATCGCCGCCCAGGCTTTCATCCAGCCATAGTAGCTTTTCGTCGAGATCCACAAGCCGCGCGCAATCCGGGGACACGGCCTGGGTCGAGCCCTTTGCTCCACCGTCGAAGAATTTCTGGGAGTCGCTTGTGGCGGGGGGCTGTGTTGCGGCACTCGATGTGCTTGATTGCGATGACATGGTTGTTCCTTTCCTGGATCGTTAATCGCGTGACATTGCACTCTAGCGCCAATTGCTTCTAGAACACATGCCTGTGAATGAATTCTGTGATCCTCGTTGTCGCTCCCCGTGCTGCCGGAGACGACGGATCGAAGGTCAGGAAATCTGCCTCTTTTTCTTCGAACATTTCCATCTCCGCGACACCGCCGTCCTTGCGATACAACGCGATGAATTGCTCATTGCTGCTGCGCGGATGTGCTTTGTCGCCGGTGCTCTGCACCCACAGCACGGGCGGCTTCTGGACGGGTTCGCCGCGCTCCATGATCAGCACCGGGCTGCCTTCGGACATTGCTTCCTCTGTCTGCCAGTACTGAAGGTTTCGCGGCACCTGGCGTTTTGAATACCACTGCGCGAAATCGCTTGGATCATTTGCCAGCGCTTTGGCGTACTGAAAGCGTTCGACCGGGTTCAACACCGGATAGCAAAGTACTGCGCACCGGACATCCGCATTCAGTGATGTCCATGAGCCGGGCAGCGCGATGGCCGCATACCTCGGATCTCGCGGTCTCAAGGCGGTGAGCATCGCCTGATGGCCGCCGCTCGAAGTGCCCATGATTCCGACCAAATCGGCGCGAGTTCCCAGCTCTGTCGCGCGCATCTTCACCCACCTTACCGCATAGTTGATGTCGGCGAGCGGTGCTGGGTAGGACACCGCCGGCGGCATGCGAAAGTCGATGGCGACAACGACGACGCCGGAGAGCGCCACCGAGATATCGAGGGCGCTGTCGCGCTGGCGATCCATCTCGCACCAGGCGCCGCCGTGCACCTGGACGATGGCAGGAAACGGTCCTCGCCCCTGCGGCTTGAACACGCGCGCGAGGAGTGGCTTGTCTCCATGGCGAAGGTACTCGACGTCCTGGACTTCCAGTACGCGGGATTGTGCGGAGGTCATGCTGATTCGACCATCGAAGATTGGCAGCTGGATGCGGCACCCTGAGAAAACGCGGCTCTGGAGGGGCAAACTGACAGGGTCAGCATGACTGAGCTCGTCACCTTTATCCTCTGCTTCACGGCATCCTCCGTATGTGTGTCCCGTCGAGGGATGTGAGCATTGTCGCGGGTGGTCCGAAATTGCATTCGGCAATAGGCCGTCACGCCGACATGGTGCCAGAGAAAATGACCAGACCGGCACGAGCTTCCTGTCGACCACGAATTCAAGGCTGGCACTATATATACTGCCTATTCGTTGCCTTGGGAGAATCGCTTGGACTGGAAATCCAAACCGCTGGGAAACACATTCGGTATCGAGATTGCCGGCGCGGACCTCAGGGAAGAATTGGACGAGCGGGGGCGCGCCGAACTGCGCCGGTTGCTGGATGAGCATTTGTTGATCGTGTTTAGGAACCAGCATTTGTCGGATGATGAGCATGTCGATTTGCTAGCCACCTTCGGCCGTGTCTCCGATGAGCGCGGCGACGGCGTGCGCCATTCCTTCGTGTCGAATGTTCGCGAGGGTGGGCTCTTCGGAGACTGGCCCCTGCCGTTTCACCAGGACTACGGCACGTTCCAGCCCACGTTGGCCTCGGTGATTTCACTCTACGGGTACGAGCTGCGCGGCCCGTCAATGCCCACCACCTTCGCAAGCCTGATACACGGATACCGGCGGCTTCCCGCCGAACTGCGCGACCAAGTGGCCAGACTCACCGCCGTGCATTCGGTGGACCTGACCATCGATACCGGACGGGTGGGCTTTGAAAAGCGGGCTCGATTGCTCGAGTCGCCCGAATACCCGCCCGAGGAAACGCACCCGAGACAGACCTATCCGGTGGTCAAGCCGCACCCCAGGACGGGCGCGCCGATGCTGTTTCTGTCAGAGATGCACACTAGCCACATCGAGGGTTTCGACAGTGCGCGCAGCGAAGCGCTGGTGCAGCGGCTGTTCGCCCATCTCTACGATCCAGCCTACCTTGTAGCACACGAGTGGGCGCAGGGCGACCTTCTGATATGGGACAACGTCGCGCTGCAACACGGGCGGCGGCCCGTCGATCTTTCGGCGCCTGTTGCGCAACGTACACTGCGCCGGATCGTCATTTGCGACAAGTCGACCAAAGAGATTTTCAAGAACATCCGCTACAACAATTCGAAGGGCTTCACGGAGGCGCGCAAATATTCGTGATCGAATGTAACTGGCGCCGCCGTTTCTTCCAGCGCTTCCGGCCCCGGACGGGATGTGTGTGGAGTACTGTCCCCGTCGCCCCTACTGCGGCTGATAATTCGCCAGGCGCGCCGCCTCGCTCCAGAACTTCACCTCGGACTCGAAGGTGCGCAACTGTTCTTCCGGCGTGGAGCCGACGGGTTCGGAGCCGATTCCCTTGCGGATGAAATCGACGATGGTCGGCATTCTCAGTGCGGCGGCGGCAGCCTCGCTCAGCTTCGTGACGACATCGCGCGGCGTGCCCACCGGCGCCCAAAGATTGTTGTTGACCGCCAGTTCAAAATTGGGAATCCCGATCTCGCTTGCTGAGGGCACGTTGGGCAGGATGGGCGAGCGCTTGTTTGAGGCAACGAAGATCGCGCGCAGCTTCCCTGCCTCCACGTGCGGCAGGAAGACGCCCGGGCTGCTGAAGGTCATGTCTACCTCAGAGGCAAGCATCGCCAGGATGGTCGGGGAGCTCGCTTTGTAGGGCACGTCCAAGGCGGCGAGCCCGGTCCTGACTTTCAGCATCTCAAAACCCAGGTTGATGGTGGGGTTCGATGTACCGTACTTGATGTTATTGGGATTCGCCTTGCCGTAGGCCACCAGTTCCTGCAGCGTGGTGACAGGGAGGCTCGTCCGCGCAAAGAGGAACACCGGCGTCTGCACGAACTGCGACACCGGTGCCAGTTCTTTGGCCGCATCGACGGCGTTGTTCTTGTTGAAGATCGGATGGATGGTGATGCTGTTGTAATTCAGCGTGTAGCCATCCGGCGCCGACCCCGCCACGAACTTCGCGGCAATGGTGCCGTTCGCGCCGGGCTTGAATTCAAGGATGATCGGCTGACCCAGTCGCTTTTCCATTTCCAGCGCTACAGGGCGGGCCACCGCGTCTTGGATCGTGCCGGGCTGGAAGCCGAAGATGATGCGAATTGGCTTGTTGGGAAAGCCCTGCGCCAGCGATGATCCGGCCGCCACGAGCGCAATTGCCGCAGTGACCCAATGCACAATCTCTTTCATATTTCATTCTCCGATGAATAAGGGTATGCGACTCCAGATACGATCAATTTCAGCGGGCTGGCTTCGGAAGCAAATACTATCAGCAGCTCGAGGATGACGTTATAGTGTTGTCAAATGCACGGGCCTGCCTCGCGCGGCTCTGAACCATCATAGGGAGGGTATCTTGCCGATTGAGCGTGTTTCACCCGAATGCACACGGTTCGTCGATCTCGACGCGGAAGTTGAATGGATTGCCGATGGCTTGGGCGCCGATGGCTCCGCCAATGGCATCCCCTGGCTGCCCTCCGAAGGCCCGGTGTGGGTGAAGGAGGGGGGCTACCTCTTATTCAGCGATATCGGCAAGAGCCAGCGCATGAAGTGGTCGCGCGCGGGCGGGCTCTCGATGGAGGCCAACGACACCAATCATGGAAATGGCATGACCCGCGACCTTGATGGTCGGCTCATCGTCTGCCAGCAGGGCGGCAAGCGGGTGGTGCGCATCGAGCATGATGGCAAGACCACTGTCGTTGCCGACCGCTACAAGGGCAAGCGCTTGAGCCGCCCCAATGACGTCGTGGTGAAATCGGATGGATCCATCTACTTTACTGATCCGCTCACGCCGGCGTTCTACGGCGCGGAGCTTGATTTTGCGGGTGTGTACCGAGTCTCGCCGGATTTGAAGGAAATTACGCTCGTCACACCTGACATCAAGGGCCCCAACGGCCTTTGCTTCTCGCCCAGTGAGCAGATTCTCTACATCAACGACTCGGTGCTCAAGCACATTCACGCGTTCGACGTGAGTGCCGATGGCAGCATTGCCAACGGACGCATCATCTGTTACTTGGCAGACGAGCGTCTCGGCAAGCCCGACGGCATGAAGGTTGACCTTGACGGCAATATCTACTGCACCGGCCCGGGCGGTGTGTGGTTCATGGATGCCACGGGCAGGCATATCGGAACAATCGCTTTGGGGGGTGGCCGACACGCGACAAACATCGGCTGGGGTGGCGACGACTGGAAGACGCTATTCATTACCTGCTATCACGAAATGGGGTGCATCCGGATGAAGATACCCGGGGTGCCTGTACCCAGAAAGCTATAGAGGCATCAGTCCCGGAAGCCGGGCAGCTTGGCCGCGGCGCGATCAATCTCGGCCCGCAGGTCGTTGTAGGTGCGCACCACCGGGAACTGCGGGAACTCGCGCACCACGTTTTCCGGCGGATGCATGAGGATGCCGGCGTCGGCCTCCAGCAGCATGCTTGTGTCGTTGTAGGAATCGCCCGCCGCGATGACCTTGAAGTTCAATCCTTTGAAGGCGCGCACTGCGGCGCGCTTCTGGTCGGGCATGCGCAGGCGGTAGCCGGTCAGCATGCCCTTGGCGTCGGTTTCCAGGCGATGGCACATGAGCGTGGGCATGCCCATTTGCGCGACCAGCGGGGCGGCAAATTCGTAGAAGGTGTCGGAGAGGATGACCACCTGGTAGCGGCTGCGCAGCCCGTCGAGGAAGTCCTTGCAGCCCTCCATCGGTCCCATGCCGGCAATCACTTTCTGGATATCGGGCAGGCCCAGCTTGTGCTCGGCGAGGATGCCCAGCCGGTAGCGCATCAGCTTGTCGTAATCGGGTTCGTCGCGCGTGGTGCGGCGCAGCGCCGGAATGCCGGTGCGTTCCGCGAAGGTGATCCAGATCTCCGGGACCAGCACACCTTCCATATCCAGACAAACGATTTGCACAACGTGATCCTTGGCTCAGGCTTTGCGAAGCGACAATTTTACACGGCCAGGACGGGGCGGATCAGGGGCGCTACCCCGTTTCATTTATTCGGTGTTAATGCGGATGGGTTAATCTTGCCCCGTTGGTGCCTCAGCGGCGCGTCTGTCAGCGGCATTGTCACACTCAGGGATCGATCAATTCGGGAGGAATGAATGAATGTTTCGCGATGCATGTCGTTGCTCGGCGTGGCGTTGGCGAGCCTGTCAATGACTACTGCCCTGGCACAGGGGACCGCGGCCTTCCCGCAGCGCCCGGTGAAGATTGTCGTGCCCGTGGCCGCAGGCGGGGGGTCGGACCTGATGGCCCGCCATATTGCCGAACGGCTTGGCCCACTGCTTGCCCAATCGGTGATCGTCGAGAACCGCGTGGGCGCCAATTCCGTGCTGGCCGCCCAATATGCACTCTCGCAGCCCGCTGACGGCCATACCGTCATGATGACCAATTCGGTGATGGCTCTACGCACTGCGCTCCCCAATTCGCCCTATGACCTGCGCAAGGACTTCGATCCCGTCATCCAAGTCGGCAACGGCACCTACATCCTCTACGTCAACGCCAACCTGCCGGTAAAGAATGTCAAGGAGCTCATCACCTATGCCCGGGCCAATCCGGGCAAGATGAATTTCTCTTCCATTGGCGTGGGCACGGCGGTTCACCTCTGTGTCGAGCTACTGGCCATGCGCGGGGGCTTCACCATGACGCACATTCCTTACAGCGGCTCGACCACATCCATTGCCGCGGTGATGAGCGGCGATGTGCAGGCTTCAGTCGATGCGCTGGCGGTGCTCAGGGGGCAGATCGACGCCGGCAAGTTGCGCGTGCTGGCCGTGACCTCGGCCAAGCGCTGGGAACTCGCGCCCGAATGGCCCGGCATGGAGGAGGCGGGCGTGCCGAACTACGACGTCACCTTTTGGATCGCTTTTGCGGTGAAGGCAGGCACGCCTGCGTCCATCAACAACAAGCTGAGCGCCGACATCGGACGCGTGTTGCAGGACCCGGGCGTGAAGGACTACATCCGCAAGCTGGGCACCAGCGTCACGGGCACGCCGGCTGCCGAATTGGCCAGGATCACCGCGCGCGAAGTGCAGACCTGGTCCGACGTGATCAAGAGCGCCAACATCAAGCTGGAATAGCGCGGGCCACGTACAGGGAACCGCGCGGCAAACGGGCGCGACACGACCATGAATAGCGCCAGTAGCAAACGTGAATCTCCGCCTGGTGCCACAGGCGAAGGGAAGCTGCCGCTGCGTTGCGGCGTCATCTTCTCCGGGGACGAGCACGCCCCCTGGCTGGAATACGTGCGCATGGCCGGGCAGTGCGGCTTTCACGCGCTCGGCATCGGCGACTCGCCGGCTGTTTACCCCGACACCTACATGCGCGCCACCGTCGCAGCGGCACTGGCACCGACCCTGCGCATCGGCCCCATGGTGACCAACCCGCTACTGCGGCATCCGGTCTCGACCGCATGCAGCGCTGCCACGCTTGAGAGCCTCGCCCCCGGACGCTCGTTCGTTGCCATCGGCAGCGGAAATAGCGCAGCCGACAATGCCGGCGTGAAACCCGCTACCGTGGCGTACCTCGAAGGCTACGCCCGGACCCTCAAGCAACTGCTTGTCACCGGTGCGGCGGAGTGGGAGGGGGCGATGGTGAGCTTCGCCTTGAAGAGCCCTGATGTCCCCGTGCATGTGGCCGGCTCGGGTCCGCGAATGCTGCAGATGGCGGGGCGCACGGGCGATGGCGTCGTCGTCGGTTCCGGCATTGGCGCGGCGGGCGTGGAGTTCGCGCTCACGCACATCGCCAAGGGCGCTGCCGAATCCGGGCGCAGGCTCGAGGACCTCGAGGTCTCCTTCCTCGTCTACGGTAGCCTCGCCCCGACCGATGAGGAGGCGTTCGCCGCAATCGCCAACAGCATGGTGACCAAGGTGCGTTCCACCTACAAGACGGAGGCCACTATCCGTTCGTTGCCGCGTGCGCTTCAGGCCGATGCACGCGAGGTCACCCAGCGCTACAACGCACTGCATCACGCCGACTTCACTTATGAGCCGCACACGAAGCTTGCGCGCCAGTACCCGGAGCTCATGCAGTATGTCGCCGAGCGCAACATCATCATGGGGTCGCCCGAGACCGTGCTCAAGCGTCTTCGCGCCGTCCACGACAGGGGTGTGCGTAACCTGTGGATCGTCCCACGCATCGCCGACAAGCCGATGTATCTGAAGCTCTGGGGAGAGCGCGTGGCGCCCTGGCTGGCGGCAAGAAATGCATGAATGCGGTATTTCCGCCAATGACTAAGCGACTGGAGGGGGCGGCGTGACCCAACCTATTCGCCCCCTATTACTTGACTTGGAGGCCCACCATGAACCTTATCTCAATCGTCCGTAGCGCCGCCCTGACGCTCGCCACGTTCTTCGCGGTAGCCATGTTGTCGCCGTCGGCCCTGGCCCAGACCTGGCCATCGAGACCAATCAAGCTGATGGTGACCTTCGGCCCGGGCAGCGGCACAGATATCATCGCGCGCGTGATCGCCGAGGGGCTGGCCGAGCATCTCAAAGTGCCGGTGGTGGTCGAAAACCGCGAAGGTGCGGGCGGCGTGGTCGGCGTCAAGGTGGCCATGGCACAGCCGGCCGACGGCTACACGCTGGTGGCGATCGCCAATACCTTCCTAATCGCGCCGCAACTCTTCAAGACCATGCCCTACGACCCGACGCGCGACTTCACGCCGCTGGCGCGCGTCGCCTCCATGCCCATGGCCCTGGTCGTCGGCGCGCAGTCGCCCTTCAAGACCATGAAAGACCTGACCGATTACATCAAGGCCAATCCCGGCAAGACCAGTTTCGCCACCTCGGGCAAAGGCGCCCAGAGCCACCTCGAGATCGAGTACGTGAAGCAGCAACTCGGCCTCAACAGCGTGGACATCCCGTACAAAAACACCGGTGGCGCCATCACCGACACCATGGGCGGCCTCGTCACCTTTTACATGACGGTGTTCCCCGCGGTCACGCCGAATCTCACGTCGGGCAAGCTGCGCGCGCTGGCCGTCGGCGCGCCCGCGCGCCTGCCGGGCTTTCCGGACATCCCGACCTACATCGAGGCCACGGGCATTGCCGAATACGTGCCCACTGCATGGTTCGGTTACGCCGTGCTGAACGGTACGCCGGCCGACATCGTTGCGAAGCTGAATGAAGGCATCGTAGCCGCAACCAACCAGCCGCGCGTGCGCGAAAAAATCCAGGGCGTTGGCGCCAGCGTGAGCATTGCGCAGTCCCGTGAGCTAGCCGCGCAAATGCGCACCGAGGCGGACCGCTGGAGCAACCTCGTCAACGCACTCGGGATGCGTACGGACTGACCGGTATGCGAACAACTTTTCGTAAACATTGTTATTGGAGGAAGGCATCATGAAACGCAACTTGTCATGGAGAACGTTTCTGGGCTTGGCCGGTATGCTTGTCCCATTGCTCTTTGCTGCATACGCGCAGGCCCAGACCTTCCCGACCAAACCCATCCGGGTGCTCATTGGCTTTCCGGCAGGCTCGTCGCTGGACATCGTGGGCCGGGCGCTGGCACCGCATATGCAAAAGGAGCTCGGCCAGCCCATCGTCATCGAGATACGCA
>CANJXQ010000023.1 GCA_947478805.1 Betaproteobacteria bacterium
CGAAAACGCCGAATACAGCGATTCGAAGGTGGCGCTGTTGGTGGTGGAAAAGCACACCGTGCCGGCGGCAAGGAACGCAATGTAGGAAACGCCGCCGATCTGCGGCAGCAGCGAACCCAGTCCGTAGCCCAGTCCGAGCATGTAGATCATCGGGTCGGCCAGGTTGCCGAGGATGGACGGGATGGCGAGTTTTCTCCACACGAGGAAGTTGCGCCGCCACACCGGCACGAAGCGCAGGCTGACGCGGGGCAGCGCGAAATGATTGGGTGTGTTCATCGGTCCCCGCTGTTTCAATCTCTTAGTTCCCGGCCCGTCAGCTTCAGAAACACATCCTCGAGGTTGGCGGCGCGATGCAGGTAGCGCAGTTCGGGGCGTCCTTCCAGCGAGGCCAGCACGCGGCGCGCATCGTCGGTGTAGCAGAACACCGTCTCGCCGGTGACTTCGACGCGCGGAGCGAGCGTTCGCGCCACATCCGCCCAGGCGACAGCGCCGTCGCCGAAGGTTTCCACCACCTCCGGCTCGATATGCTGCGCGATCAGTTCGCGCGGGCTGCCGATGGCGATGATGCGGCCGTGGTCGAGGATGGCCAGGCGCGCGCACAGGCGCTCGGCTTCGTCCATGAAGTGGGTGTTGAGGAGGATGGTCTTGCCCTGGCCCACCAGCGTCTTCAGGCGCTCCCAGATGAGGTGGCGCGCCTGCGGGTCGAGCCCGGTGGTGGGTTCGTCCATGAAGATGAGGTCCGGGTCGTTCACCAGCGAGCGGGCCAGCGTGAGGCGGCGCTTCATGCCGCCCGAGAGCGTCTGGATGCGCGCATCGGCGCGGCCGGAGAGCCCGGCGAATTCGAGCAGGCTCGGGATGCGCGCGCGGATGGCATCGTCGGCCAGGCCGAAGTAGCGGCCGTAGACGAGGAGGTTCTCCGCCACGGTGAAGTCCGGGTCGAGATTGTCCATTTGCGGCACCACGCCGACCTTGAGGCGCGCACGGCGCGCTTGCGCCGGGACCGGCAGGCCGAGCAAGTCGATGCTCCCTGCCTCCGCCGCAATGAGCCCGAGGCACAGGCGCAGCGTCGTGGTCTTGCCCGCGCCGTTGGGCCCGAGCAGGCCGAAGCATTCGCCGCGCGCGACCGAGAAGCTCATGCCGCGCAGCACTTCCTGCGTCCCGTAGGACTTGTGCAGGTTGCTGACGGTCAGCACATTGGTCAGGACCTCGGATTGCGCAACGGGTTGAACTTGGGACCGTACTTCGGACGGCGCTTCGGACTGTGCTTCGGCCATGGACAGTGTCGTGCGCGACGGGCTAATGCCACTGGCCCTGGATGATGGAGCGGATCAGCGTGAGCTTGCGATGAAAGAAATGGTCGGCGCCGGGGATCACGGTGATGGGGATGTCCTGGGGACGGGCCCACTCGAAAATGTTGGCAAGCGGCACGGTTTCATCCTGCTCGCCATGGATGACGAGGGTGTTCGGGGCCACCTTGCCAGTGGTGTAGTGGCGGCCGTCCGTGACGAAGCCTGCGGGCGGGGCCACCAACACCAGACGCTCGACGGCGATGTGCTCGGCCACGCGGGTCTGGATCCAGGCGCCGAAGGAAAACCCGGCGGCCACGACGGGGAGCGCGCTGCCGAACCGCGTGCGTGCCCAGCTCGCCAGCGTCAGCATGTCCTCGGTTTCGCCGTCGCCGTGGTCGTGCGCGCCATCCGTTCCGCCGACGCCGCGGAAGTTCGACCGTACCGCCGCATAGCCCAGTTCGGCGAAGGTCCTGGCCAGGGTTTGGACGACCTTGTTGTCGAGGGTGCCGCCGAAGAGCGGATGAGGATGCGCGACCAGCGCGATGCCGCGCAGCGCGCGGTCTTTCTCCGGTAGATCCAGGACGGTTTCGATGCGCCCGGCGGCGCCGTCCACGAACAGTGTCTCGGCGCCGGACCGCAACGCTGGGCGCATGGTGTTGCCCGGCGTCGCTATATGCGCAGGCGTTCGACCACGCGTCCGTTGGTGAGGTGCTCGTCGATGATTTCATCGACATCGGACTTGTCGACGTAGGTGTACCAGACTTCTTCCGGGTACACGACGATGACCGGACCTTCTTCGCAACGATCCAGGCAGCCCGCCTGGTTGATGCGGACCTTGCCCTCGCCCGACAGGCCGAGTTCCTTGACGCGCTTCTTGGCGTAGTCGCGCACGTCGTTGGCGCCGTGGTCGTTGCAGCAGGCGTCACCGTTCTGGCGCTGGTTGCAGCAGAAAAACACGTGGTTCTTGAAGTAGCTCATGGTGGCAGAGTCGCTCGGTGGGAAGGAAGGCCCGATTATACCCGGATGTTCCTGCACGCCTTTTGGCGACGATGCGGGCCACGGGATGGGTTGACGGGATGAATGAGCAGGATGATTGAGCGGGACGAATGAGCAGGACGAATCAACGGGACGAATCAGCGGGACGAATGAGCAGGACGAAGCAGTGGGACGATTCAGCTGCTGCTGCCCCAGTCGCTGTGGTCGCGGCGCTGGCCGCGGTCGTTCGCCAGCGACATGAGATAGGCCAGCGCGGCAAAGGGCCAGGCGGCCGACACCACGCGCGTCAGCCCGTTGAAATTGAGGAAGTGCCCCTGGCGCCACTCCGCGAGGAAAGCGGCGAAGTAGGGGTTTTCCGGGGCGAAATTCACGACCGCCGCGGCCAGCATCAACGCCAATCCCGCCACGGCCAGCCTCGCGCCGCGCGGCAGGCCTGCGGCGAGGATGGCGAGCACGGCGCCGACTGCCGTGCCGAACAGCGCGCCTGGCGTGACCCAGAGCAGGAGTTCCTGGGCGCTGAACAACAGGCCGTAGGCTGCGGTGCGCACGAGGAGCCCGATCGCGAGGATCACCAGCATCACCACGCGGGCCGGTTGGCCGGGGCGCATGATGCTGCCGACGAACAGGCACACGGCGAGCGCATTGGCGCCGGCCACCGCCGCCTCCACGCGGATGAACACTTCGGCCGGGTAGAGGCGACCGCTGGGCGTCTGGAAGAGCGTGCGCAGATCGCCGTTGCCGAACAGCAGCGTTTCCGGGTTCAATAGGGAGAACAGCCACAGTCCGAGCAACACCAGCCCCATGTCGACGCGCCCGCCGGTACTGAACAGGCGATACCGGAGCGCCTGCAGGCCCTCGTCGCGCAGCAACAGGCGCGAGCCCGCCGCGCCGACCAGCACCCCCAGCAGGGCACCGGCGGCGTTGGCGGCAAGATCGACATTGGATGCGTAGCGGGTGGGCAGGTAGGTCTGCAGCGACTCCAGCGCCGCGCTCAGCGTGACCGACAGCAGGAATACCGCGATGGTGGCAGACCAGCCTCGCAGCAGCGGGAAGATCGCCAGCACGCCAAGGAATCCGAGCGGGACGTAGGCCAGCACATTGACCGAGAGGTCGAATGCCGTAATGAAGCGCGGCCGTCCCATGGCGAGCCACGCAAACGGCCCGGCGCCGTTATGAACCCAGCCGGTAAACGGGTGCAGGCTCGCGTAGACGATCAGCAGCGCATAGGCTGTGGCCAGGTAGCGCGCCAGGTACGAGGGGCCCTCGTTGATTCGCATGAAAAGGATTCTCGCATGCCGGCCCGGTTCCGGTGCTGCGCCATTCTGATGATAATAATTCTATGATTTAGGCAATAGCATCGGGCACTGATCAACTGAGTTGATCATATCTTCTGCATCGGGCTACACCGTGGCGAGCGCGGCGACCGCGTCGGCGAGGCGGCGGTACTCCTCGCGGATGCGCTCGCGTGACATCCCGAGCCAGGCGACGCGGGTGATGAGCATCGAGGCGCCGCAGCGATCGCGCAGCCAGCGTCCGCGCTCGGCGATCTGTGCGGGCGTCCCGAGCAAGGCCGTCTCGCGCGCGTCCAGCGTTTCGCCCGCGGCGTTGCCGGGCTTCAGGTCGAGTTTGCGCGCCTGGTAGATGTCGAGGCGCTGGCCCGAGACGTCGTAGTGCCGCTCGAGTGCCGCCTCAACGGACGCCGCAACGTAGATCTGGCGCAGGAAGGCGATGGTTCCGGGCGGCCTGCCAGCTTCCTTGCGCGTGTCATGGAAGAGGCGCGACAGGGCTTCGATGCCATCGAAGGGAATCTTGGAAGGGCCGACCCAACCGTCGGCGAGCCGTGCTGCGCGCTTGACTGCGGCGGCGCTCTTGGCGCCGATCCACACCGGCGGCCCGCCGGGCGTGCAGGGCACGATATGCGGCTCGAAGCGGTCGAGGGTGTAGAAGCGGCCCTTGTGATTGACTTCGCGTTCGCGCCAGATGCGCGGCAACACCTGCAGCATTTCCTCCAGGCGGGCGCCGCGCTCCTTCGGGTCGATGCCCAGCGCGCGAAGCTCCTCGGGGATGTAGCCGATGCCCGCGCCGAGGATGAAACGGCCCTCGGTGAGCACGTCCAGCGTGGCCGCCTCTTCAGCCAGCGCGATCGGGTGGTACACCGGCGCCACCATCACCGTGGTGCCGATGCGCGACGTCGGTGCGAGATCGGCTGACAGGCGCGCGGCAAAGGGCACGGGCTGCAGGATGGTCACCGGGCCGTAGCCCCAGTGCTGCGCCAGCATGAAGCAGGTCACGCCCGCCGCCTGGCCCCATTCGAGCTGCCGCTGCGCCAGATCGAGCTGCTCGCGCGCCGGCATGTCGCGCGGTGTGTCGACGAGGAGGACGCCGACTTCCATGCTATTGCAGGCCGAGTATCTTCAGTACTTCGGGGCGGCGCGTCGAGGTGCCGGGCTTGGCGGAGCGATAGTCCTTCGGCAATCCGGCAGTCTCGTACATGGTCGGGCTGCCCGGATCGTCGTTCACCACCTTGTTGCCCTCGCGGGACATCACGTAGTTGGCGAACAGGCGCCCGGCATTCGGGTTCTTGGCCTTGGCGCGTGCCACCAGCGTGATCTGGATTTCGTTGCCCACGGCCGTGTCCGGCGTGAAAATGGCCACAGGCGCGCCTTTTTCCTGCACGGCGGTGAACTGCGGCAGCACCACCGGGACCATGTAGGCGCCTTCGCCCGCGGCGAGCGACTGCAGGGCCGGGACGCCGGAAGGGTAGAAGCGCGGGTTCTGTTCGCGCAGCTTCGCGAAGAACGACTCGCCGTACTTGTCGAGCAGCAGCGTCCAGTGGTCGGTGTAGGCGTCGGAGGAGCGCGGATCGGGCAAAAGGATCTGGCCCTTCCACTTCGGATTGAGCAGGTCCGGCCAGTCCTTGGGCACGTCGGCGCCCTTCACCTTGTCGGTGTTGTAGGTGATGGACCATGGCGAGATCTGGATCACCGCGCACACTTCGCGGTAGAAGCGCGAGGGGAACTCGCCGCTCGTGATCACCGGCAGGTTGGCGCTGGCGATTGAATCGATCCAGCCGCGCTTGATACCGTTCTGCGCGTAGGTGACCGAGTCGCCGGAATTCAGCAGCGCGTCCACCGCGTAGGTGCCCGATTCGGCCTCGGCGGCGAAGCGCTGCTGCAGGCCGATGCTGTTGATGCGCACGAAGGTGCCGCGAATGCCGTACTTGGCATTGAAGGCGTCAACGATGCGCTTGCCGACATTTTCCGTGGCGGCGGTGTAGAAGCGTATTTCACCTTCAGCCTTGGCGGCCTTGATGAGCGCATCCAGGGCGGCTTGGGTTGCCTGCGCGTTGGCAGCCGGTACCTTGGATGCCTGTGCGTGGATGATTGTCGACGACGCGGCCAGCAGGACGGTCGCCATCAGTTTTGCGAGCAGGGTGGTCTTGTTTTCGACGGATTTCATGGGTTCCTCACTGGGTATCTTGGTTGCCGTACTATTACAGCCCGAACAATTTGATGATTTCGGCCTTGCGCGATGCCGTTCCGGGGATGGGCGAGCGGTAGTCCTTGGGCAGCGAGTTGCCCAGGGTATGCACGGATGCCTGCCCGGGATCGGCGTTGAACACCTGGTTGCCCTCGAGTGACATGACATAGTTGGCGAACAGGCGTGCGGCGTTCGGGCTCTTTGACTTGCCACGCGCAGTGACGGTGACATGCTGTTCCACGCCGACGGACGTATCGGGAATGATCATGGCGACGGGCGCACCCTTGTCCTTCACGCCCTGGACTTGCGGTCCTACCGTAGGCACCTGGATGCTGCCTTCTCCGGCTCCCAGCGCCTGCGTGGCGGGGACCCCCGATGCGTACAGGCGCCAGCCCTGTTCACGCAGCTTGGCGAAGAAAGATTCGCCGTACTTGTCGAACAGCAACGCCCAATGGTCGATGTAGGCGTCGGAGGCACGCGGGTCGGGCAGCAGGATCTGGCCCTTCCATTTCGGATTCAGCAGGTCAGGCCAGTCCTTCGGCACGTCCGCGCCCTTCAGCTTGTCGGAGTTGTAGGCGATGCCCCAGGGCGAGAGCTGGATGACGGCAGTCACGTTCTTGTTGAAGCGCGCTGGAAACTCGCCGCTGAGGATGGCCGGGATACCCGCCGTGGACACCGGCTCGAACCAGCCCTTCTTGATTCCCGCCTCGGCATAGGTGATCGCATCGCCGGAGTTGATGATCATGTCGGCGGCAATGTTGCCGGCCTCAGCGTCACCGGCATAGCGCTGTTGCAGCAGCACGCTGTTGAAGCGCACGAACTTGGCATTGATGCCGTATTTGGCCTGGAATGCGGCGCTGACGCGACGCGGCACGTTCTCGGTCTGGGCGCTGTAGTAGGTCAGCTCGCCTTCGGCCTTGGCCGCCTTGATCAGTGCTTCGAGCGCGGCGGCCGCCGCCTGTGGATTGGCCGCCGGGGGCTTCGCCGTTGCCTGGGCGAGCAGCGTGGGTGCCGGCCGCGCCTCGTCGGCCCATGACATGCTTGTCGCACCTGCCGCGAGCAACATCGTCGCGAGCATGTGCATTAGGCTGCGAAGTGTTAACGGGTTCATGTTCATCCTCCTTTGGGTGGAATTCCTGTGACGGGTGCGTCGTTCCTGCAATGTATTAACGCTGGTCGCGAGTATGCAGCCGACACGGCGGGTTTGCCAGTCTCAATTTCCTACTGCGAGTGGGTCTTGCCAGTATGGTGCGTGGCGCCATGCGCGGCGTGTCCCCCGTGCTGCACGGCGGGCGCGCCATCATGGGCCGCAGGGCGACGGCGCCCCATGGGTGCGAGCGACCCGGCGATCATCCCGAACAGCGCGGCAAACAGCCCGGCAAGCTGGGGCGGGCAGATGGCATCTGGCGCCAGGACTTCCATCCAGATCCAGGTGGACAGGCCGAGGAATATGGCAGCCAATGCGCCCACCTGGTTGGCATGCCGCCAGTACAGGCCGAAGGCCAACGGCACGAAGGCGGAGACCAGCGTGACCTTGTAGGCGTTCTCCACCATCTTGTAGATCGAAAGGTGCGAGTTGAGCGCGAATATCGTGACCATGATGGTGAAGCACACCACCACGATGCGCATGGTCAGGAGCAATTGCCGATCGTTCATGTTGCGGAATGCCGGCCGCAAAATGTTCTCGGTGAACGTGACTGACGGCGCGAGCAAGGTTGCGCTGGCGCAGCTCTTGATCGCCGAAAGCAACGCGCCGAAAAACATGATCTGCGCAAAAAGCGGCGCGTGGGCGAGGATCATGTTGGGCAGGATGAACTGCGCCTGCTTGTCGCCGTCGATGAGTTTTTCCACCAGCGCCGGGTCGATCAGCGTGGCGGAGTAGGCGAGGAACATGGGAATGAAGGCGAACCCGAAATAGAGCACGCCGCCCAGCACCGATGCGCGTCCTGCGGTTTTCTCGTCCTTGGCCGACGCAACGCGCTGGAAGACGTCTTGTTGCGGAATCGATCCAAGCATCATGGTGACGGCTGCCGCTGTGAAGGCAAGGATGCCGGCCAGGGTGGCTTCGGGAAAGAAATTGGAGAATTTCCCGGCGTCGATGGCGTGCGTGACCACGGTGCCTACGCCGCCGGCCATCTGGCTGACATCCCAGCCAATGTAGAGCATGCCGATCACGATGATGATCATCTGGATGAAGTCGGTTATTGCAACAGACCACATGCCACCCCACACGGTGTAGAGCAGCACCGTGGAGGCGCCGATGATCATGCCGGCGGACGTCGATATCGCGCCCTCCGAGACCACGTTGAACACCAGTCCCAGCGCCGAGATCTGCGCCGCCACCCAGCCCAGATACGAGATGACGATGCAGATCGTGGTGAGGGCTTCCACTGCGCGGCCATACTTGTTGCGGTAAAAGTCTCCGATGGTCAGGAGCTTCATGCGGTACAGGGGGCGCGCGAAGAACAGGCCCACGAGGATCAGGCACATCGATGAGCCGAAAGGGTCGGCGATCACGCCGCCCAGCCCTTCGCGCAGGAATGTCGCCGGGATGCCCAGGACGGTCTCCGAGCCGAACCAGGTAGCGAACACGGTGGCCGTCACGATGTACATCGGCAGGCTGCGGCCGGCGAGCGCAAAGTCGCCCGTGTTCTTGACGCGCAGTGCCGCCCATATGCCGATGCCGACGGAAATGATCCAGTAGGTGACCACGAAACCCAGCAGCATATGGAGGCCCTTTCCGTCGATTGGGAGAGGGTTCGATTATAGCGAAGGGGCCCTCGCCAGAGCGCCATGAGCGCCTGCCAGGAGTGCGCCACGGGCGCTTGCCGGAAGCGCGCCATGGGCGATATCCACAAGCAACCCGCCGGCAATCACCAGAACAGGAGCAGAACCGACTGCCAAAGCACCAGCAACGCGAGCAGTCCGGTGATGCCCAGCAAGAGCCGGTTGCGGCGCCGCTCGATCGCGGCAAGGCGCTCGATGGAATCCCGCAGTTGCCCCAGGCGGTCTTCGGCCAGCAATTGGTGCGCCAGCCGCGGCAACTGGGGCAGGAGCGACGCCCAGCGCGGCATCTCGCGCTTCAGGTTGCGTGCCAGGCCGCGCCAGCCGACTTGCTGGTTCATCCAGCGCTCCAGATACGGCTTGGCCGTTTTCCACAGGTCCAGTTCGGGGTCGAGGTCGCGACCCAGGCCTTCGATGTTGAGCAGGGTCTTCTGCAGCATCACCAACTGCGGCTGGATCTCCACCCCGAATCGGCGCGACGTCTGGAACAGGCGCAGCAGCACGTGGCCGAACTTGATCTCGCGCAGTGGCCGGTCGAAGATCGGCTCGCACACGGCGCGGATGGCGGTCTCGAGTTCATCGACGCGCGTCTGCGGGGGCACCCAGCCCGACTCCAGGTGGACTTCGGCGACGCGCCGGTAGTCGCGATTGAAGAAGGCGAGGAAGTTCTGCGCCAGGTAACTCTGGTCGCGCTCATCGAGCGTGCCCATGATGCCGAAATCGAGGGCGATGTACTGGCCGCGGCGATCCTCGGCGCCCTCGGCACCGATGTCCACCAGGATGTTGCCCGGATGCATGTCGGCGTGAAAGAAGCCGTCTCGGAACACCTGCGTGAAGAAGATTTCCACGCCGGCTCGCGCAAGGGCAGGAATGTCCACGCCGGCCTCCCGCAATTTTGCGACCTGGCTGATGGGCAGGCCGTGCATGCGCTGCATGGTCATGACCGATGACGAGCAATAGTCCCAATGAATTTCCGGCACTGCCAACAGCGGCGATGCGTCGAAATTACGCCGCAACTGGCTGGCGTTGGCCGCCTCGCGCATGAGGTCGAGTTCGTCCTGCAGGTGGCGGGCGAACTCGGCCACCACTTGGCGCGGTTTCAGCCGCCGCCCGTCGATCCACAGGCGTTCAACGAGGATGGCTGCCGTGTCCATGAGGGCGATGTCGCGCCGGATGGCCGGCTCGATCCCCGGTCGCAACACCTTGATGGCAACTTCAGCGCCGGCATCGTTGCCTTCGCGCAGCACGGCAAAGTGCACTTGCGCGATCGACGCGCTGGCGACGGGAACATCGTCGAACTGCGCGAACAATGCGTCGACGGGTTTGCCCAGGGTCAGTTCGATCTGTGCGCGGGCCAGCGCACCATCGAATGGAGGCACCTGGTCCTGCAGTTTGGCCAGTTCATCGGCAATGTCGAGGGGAAGCAGGTCGCGTCGCGTGGACAGCACCTGGCCGAATTTGACGAAGATCGGCCCGAGCGCCTCCAGCGCCTCGCGCAGGCGCACTGCGCGCGGCGCGGCAAAGCGATCGCCGCCATAGATCTGCCCGATGAAACGGAGCAGCGATGCCCAGCGGCCAACCCCGGCAGCCAGCACGTACTCATCCAGGCCGAAGCGCCAGGCGACGGAAAAAATGCGGAGCAGGCGAAAAAGGCTAGCCAAGTCGTGACCGGGTTGTTTGCAGGCGAGGGTGAGGCAAGAAATGTAACAGATAAGGCCCGTAGCGCCGCCCAGGCGCCAGGTGCGGGCCTTGCGGGGATCTCAGCGCGTAGCGCGCGCTGCTTGGCGTTCGAGCGATGCGATGCGCGACTCCAGGTCTGTAACACGCGCGCTGGTCTTGCCCACATCGGCGGCGAACGGCGCGACAGCGTCTTGGCGCACGATCGTGGGGCGCTCGTCCGTCCAGTAGTCGGCGAAATTCTGCGCCAGGCGTTGCGCTGCTTCAGCCTGCCATGCCATGACATCGCGCCCGGTGCGCACCATGCGGTGCGCGATCACATCGCCAACCACGCGCGACAGGTCCTCTTCGACGTCCCAGCGCAGGTCGCGGAACAACTGTTGCGCGAGCTGCGCCAGATCGGCTGCACCGGTCAATTCGACGTCGCGCAGGGCAGTCGCGTCGCGCTGGATGAGGCGGGGCAAGGCTGAGGGTTTCAAGATCACCGTCAGGTCGGGGGAGCGGGCATCCGCGGGCTGTCTCGACGCCGCCTCTTCGAGCAGTCCATCCGGCCCGACTTGCAGCGGGAGATCCGGAAACGGCGGCATGCGCAAGGTGATCGTGCGGCCCGCAAATGCCTGCAGGCGGGTACGCGGCCATTCCTGCTGCTTCAAGACGTGATTGAGGCCGGAGATCGCGGAGCGCTGCAGCATCGGTTTCTAATGTGTTGCCTTGGCCTGGCCGAGGTAGTGTGCGATCACCGTCGGATCCTTGGCCAGAGTCTCGCTGTCACCCTCATGCACGACGCGGCCCTGCTCGATGACGTAGGCGCGGTCGGTGGAGTTGAGCGCCTGACGCGCGTTCTGTTCCACTAGCAGAATGGTGAGGCCTTCCGCATTCAGCGCGCGCAGTGCATCGAACACCTGCACCACGATGACAGGTGCGAGCCCGAGGCTGGGTTCGTCGAGCAGCAAGAGGCGCGGACCGCCCATCAGTGCGCGCCCGATCGCCAGCATCTGTTGCTGGCCGCCGCTGAGCGAGCCGGCGCGCTGCTCGCGTCGCTCGGCGAGGATGGGGAACAGGCTTTGGATGCGTTCCAGCGTGTAGGCAGACTTGCGTCCGGACAATGCCGTCGCACCCAGTTCCAGATTTTCGCGAACGCTGAGGTTGGCGAGGATCTGCCGGCCTTCCGGCACCTGCAGGAGGCCCTTGCGCGACACGTTCCAGGGCGCCGTGCCCACCAGTTCCGCGCCGTTGAACTTGATCGATCCGCCGGTTGCCCGCACCACGCCGCTCAGGCAGTTCAGGAGCGTGGATTTGCCGGCGCCATTGGGTCCGATGAGCGCGACGAACTCGCCCTCGCTCACGCTCAGGGACACGCCCCGCAGCGCGTGAATGCCGCTGTACGCTGCGGTAACGTTTTCGACGGAGAGCGTGGTGGTCGTCATCGGATGGCTCGGTACATTTTCAGCTGCCCAGATATGCGGTGATGACGGCCGGGTCGTTGACGATCTGCTCGGGTGATCCGGATGCAATCATGCGGCCGCTGTCCAGCACGTACACGAAGTCGCAAAGGGTGGTGACGAAGCGCACGTTGTGCTCGATCAGCAGCACGCCCATGCCATTCCTGGCCAGGCCGCGAAAGATTTCCCCCAGTTCGCCCGCCTCGACGTCGTTCATGCCGGCAACGGGCTCGTCGAGCAGGATGAGCGCCGGGTCTGACGCGAGCGCGCGCATCATTTCGACACGGCGCTGATGTCCGTAGGCGAGCCCCCCCGCCTCCTGGTCGGCGAATTTCGACATGCCGAATCGCTCGAGCAGCTTGTTTGCGCGATCGCGAAGCGCCGCCGTTTCACGCCGCGCGGAATGCAGCCCCAGGAGACTGGCCGGGGTGGTGGTCTTCTCGTTGCGATAGAAGCCGATCATGACGTTGTCGATGACGCTGGCTTCGGCAAGGAGCCGGATATTCTGGAATGTGCGCGATATGCCGGCGCGCGCCACCTTGTAGGCCGGGACTTCGGTGATGTCCTGCGCGCCGAAATGGATGCTTCCTTCGGAAACCGTGAGCACGCCGGTGATGAGGTTGATGAGCGTGGTCTTGCCGGCGCCATTGGGGCCGATCAGGCCGGTGACCTTTCCGGGCGGCACTTCCATGTTGACGTCCGACACCGCGGCAACACCGCCGAAGTGCTTGGACACGCCCTTGATGACCAGCGCACTCATTGGCGTGACTCCGCAGCGGCCTTGGCCGCAAGTCTGCGGCGGCGAAGGTACAGCAGCCCGGTATCCACGATGCCGCGCGGCATGAAGGCGATGACCAGCATCATGATGACGCCATAAAGCGCATTGCGATAGTCGGCCAGCGGACGTGAAACCTCCGGCAGGATCAGCAGGATGGCGGTGCCGACAATGGGGCCTGCAACCGAGCGCCGACCGCCCAGGACGACGTACGAAAGGGCGGCAACAATGAGCCCGAATCCATAGGTGTTCGGGAACAGGGTGAATGTCTGGAAGGCTTCCAGACCGCCGAACAGGCCGGCGATTGCGCCGCTTAGTCCAAAGGCCAGAGACTGGTGGAACGTCACCGAGACGCCGAGGGAGCTGGCCACGGCTTCATCCTGTCGAATGGCTTCGAATGCGCGCCCGACGCGCGTGGCACCGATGGCCAGCAAGACGTAGATCGTGCACAGGAGCGCGAGCAGGTTCTCCTTGGTGCCGACCAGGATCGGAATGGCATTGAGGCCGATCGCGCCGCCGGTGAGGCTGTCGGAGAACAGTCCGACGGCGACAACAATCTGCACGAAGGCCAGCGTTGCGATGGCCTGGAATACGCCGCGCAGGCGGGCCAGTGGAACGGATAGCAGCAGGCCCGTCAATGTTCCCAGGAGGGTTCCCGCCAGTATGGACAGCGGGTGCGGCCAGCCCAGTTTCGTCGTCAGGATTGCGGCACAGTAGGCGCCGATGGATGCGAGTCCCGCCGTTGCGACCGAAAATACGCCGGCGCGCATGACCACCCACTGACTCAGCGCATACCCCGATCCGAGCAGGAACGTGTTGAACAGGTGGTGATAAACGGTGAAGAAGTCGCTCATCGCTCGGCCCTCATGGCCCCGGCGGTTTCCTTGCCGAACAGGCCGTACGGGCGCACTAGCAGGATGACGAAAAGCAACGAGAAGATGATGGCGTCGGTGAGGCCGGCAGGCAGGTAGGCTGCGGTCAGCGTTTGCAACATGCCCAGCAGCAAGCCCGCCACCATGGCGCCGGGAATGCTGCCCATGCCACCCAGCACGACAACGACAAAGCCGCGCAGCAGGAATGGCTCTCCCATGGCGAACTGGATCGAGTTGAAGGATAGCCCGATCAGCACGCCTGCCGCGCCAGCCAATGCACCGGACAGGAAGAAGGTCTGGTAATAGATGGTGTTCGGATTGACGCCGGAGAGTACCGACGCACGTTCATTCCCGGACACCGAGCGGATGCGCGTCCCCAAGGGGGTTCGGTACAGGTAGTAGGTGAGTATCAGCATGAGCAGGAGCGAGCAGACCAGCATGAACAGTTGCAACAGGGTTACCCGCAGCCCCGCGAATTCGAAAATCTCAACCGGGAACGTTTCAAACGGGAAGCGAAGCACGTCGCTTCCGGACACGATTTGCGCAAAGGTGACGATGATCAACTCCGCACCTAGCGTCGAGATGATCGCCCCGAATTCCGCCTCGCCAGACTTGCGCAGGCGCCGGAATGCCGTGACCTCGATCAAGATCGAGAGCAGTCCGCAGGCGAGTATCGCGAACACAAATCCAAGCCATAGGGGCAAGCCGGCCAATACGGTGTACAGCGCGACGAATGCCCCCGTCATGAACACGGCGCCGTGCGCCAGGTTCATCAGGTGATGAATACCAAACACGAGGGTGAAGCCCAAGGCGAACAAGGCATAAACCCCGCCGACGACCAGGCCGTTCAGTAGTTGTTGTGCGAGCATGTCAGGTCCTGCCGCTCATGCGGCTGCGTTCACTTTCGACATGGGGGGGCTAGGAATCGCGAGAACTTATTCTTTTGTGCGCGGGTATTCTAATATTAAAATACTGTTTTAAAGTCAAAATCTGGTGCCCTGCATGGACTGCGGGGGGCGTGCGCAGGCAAGCCGGTCACCAATCCTGGGATCGTCGTGAAATCATGTCTCTGAAGACAAGCGAGCAAGTGTCGGTTGGGTCGGGTCGCGAGGGGGGAGCAGATGCGACTCCGTCCGCAACCCGCTCAAGGCGCCGCAATGGGGAATCTCCGCCCAGCACGGTGAATGCGGTGGCTAGCGCACTCAAGATCCTGTTTCATCTGAGCGCCATCGATGCGCCGATCGGGGTGACGCCCTTGGCGCGGGTGCTCAACTTGAATACCAGCACCTGCTTCAACATTCTCAAGACACTGGTGCGCGATAACCTGGTCGAATTCGACGAAAAGACCAAGGGGTACACCATCGGCATGGGTGTTGTGGATCTCGCCAAGGGCCTGTTCTCGCGCGACATCGATGTGTCGGCCGTGCGACCAATGATGGAACAGGTGGCGCAGAAGCACGGCGTTACCGTGTCGCTGTTGCGGCGGATCAAGGACAACCGGTCCATGATCGTCCAGCTGGCCGTGAGCGACGCTCCTGTTCGCATATCGCTCAGCGTGGGCCAGATCCTGCCCTTGTTGCTGGGTGCGCAGGGGCAGGTCATGGCGGCGTTTTCGGGCCTTGACGTCCAGGAGTTGCGCCGGCAGTTCGACTTGCTCAATTTCGGACGTCCGATCAGCTTTGACGCCTTCATGGCAAACGTCGAGGAAACGCGTCGTCGCGGCTGGTCAGTCGACGAGGGCTATATCGTTCGAGGAACGGTGTCGTTGTCCGTTCCCATCTTCGATCGTGTTCGCCTGCCGATCTTCGCTTGTTCGGCCACCATGTTCAGCGGCCAATACGATGCCGACAATGCCGCACGAATCGCCCAGGACTTGCGCGCCATTGGCGACGCGATCGAGCGTCGCCTGAACGGCTGACATCCCACTGCCGACGCCTTACGCGTCTCGGTTGACGAGGATCCGCGCCGCTTCCTGGGCAGTCATTCCCACTTTCACGCCGATGGATGCGGCAAGCGTGTTCACGGCACTGATGATGCCGTCGCGCCAGGTGCTCAGGCCGTCGCCCATCATTGCGCGCCGCGCATCGACGGTTGCGCCATACAGTCCCTCCGAAGCCACCTGCACCATTCCCGCAACCCCGGAATCCTCGCGCCCCTTGCCTCCATCGGAGCAAATGAAGCCGAATGGACGGCAGCGGCGAAGGTACGGTAGTGCGCTGATGCCGGTATGCCCTGCCGTGAGCAATACGTTGGTGGCGTCCTCCTCCAGGCCGAATGCGATGGAGTCGGTGCAGATGATCAGCCGCCCCTTGGGGCCCTTTTCCATGACGGTCCGGTTGGTTACCTCGGATGCCGATGGTGCATCCGGATTGCTCTCAAGCATCAATTTCGCCGCGTCCTTGACGCGCATGCCCGGGCGCACGCCGCAATCCGAGGCGGGCCGATTGACCATGCTGATGATGCCTTTCTCGTACAGGTCCACCCCGTCGCCCAGCCGCACGGTCATGACATCGGCAACCGCCCCGGGAATATTGAGCGCTTCCATGTACCAGAGGCCTGCAATGGAGGCGCCCGCCGGGCCGATGCCGCAGTCAACGCCGATCGCGCCGCGTGGAACGTGCTCGCAGATGAATCGTGCCGGCAACACGCCGCAATAAGAGGCATTGATGGCGATGTCGCGTCCACGATTGCTTTCGTCGACGTCATACGCCGAGCCCATGCACATGATGCGGCCGCGGCTGTTGGAAAGAACTTCAGTCTGTTTGCCGGTGTCGTTTGCCAAGATGAGCGCTCCACAAATGGCGGGACCCGCTTCGCCGCACCGGCAAAGCGGGTCCCGATTTTAAAAATGACTGCAAAATGAGGGGATACATCCGCTCGTGCTCCCCCACATCAGAGGTTGCAAAATGCATTTTGCAACCGTTTTTAACGAGCAGGACGGATCAGGACTTGCCGACTTTCGTGAAGATGTTCCAAAGCTTGTAGTACAGGGCGGACGTTTCCACGGTGGCGTCAAACACCTGCTTGCGCGCCAGCGGCGTGATCGCATACTTGGCGACCATCTCGATACCCTCGTCGCCATGCTCCTGGTCGGCCATGATGTGCATGGTGAAGAACACCAGCTTGTCGTCCTTGATGCCGTAATTCTTCTTCAGCGCTGCGACCATTCGCGTGAATGTGTCCGGGACGAATGATTCCAGCCCGATGCCGATTGCCGACAGGGGCACGAACCAGGGGCGGCAGTTGGACATGAATTCAAAATACTCGGTGACCCTCCGGCCATCGGGCAGCTGCTCTTTCTTGCGCGTGGCCTCGACATCCATGCCGATCTGCTCCGCAAACTCCAGCAACAGTTCGGGATGCGCCTTGGTGTTGGTGAAAGTTCCCAGGCATTCTTCGGCGAGGTTCTTGGACAGGATGGCCCGCACATCTTCGTGCGGGCACGTCACATAGATTTGCCCGATCCAGGGAAGCATGTTGCGGATATGCAGGTAGAACTGCTCGGTGAACAGCCGCAATTGCGGTAGCGTCACGGTGCCGGCCTCCAATCCCAGGACGATCGGATGGTTCGCCATGCCGCGCCCGGGCTGACTGCACTGGGTGCGCAGCAATTCGACGAATGCCTTGGGCGTCATTGCCCCGAGTTCTTGTTGGGAGATGTTGTCCGTGCTTGTTCCGGATTCGCTCATTTGTCTTTCCTCCTGTCGAATAAAAATGTTTTGCGCGAGTCCACTACGAAATTCGCGAACCATCGCGCCTGCTTAGGACATCGTTTGCATGATTCTACGATAAGAATATCGTTCTCATATATCGATCTTTTGCCGTCTGTCATCCTGCCGCAGCCGCTGCAATGTTGACCTGACTGGCACTGATGAGCGCACTGAGTATCACCCTCATTTGGGCGGTGTGTATACGCCTGTTTACACCCCGTGGCTTTCCTGCGACACTACTCGCCCGCTGCGCCGTAAGAATCTCATTCTATGGAGGAAATCCTATGAAAATCCGATATCTGGTTCCTGTTGTCGCCATGGCGCTCGCGCCAAGTTTCGCCAATGCCGAAGACCTAGTCATTGGCGGCGTGTTGTCGCTGACCGGTCCATACGCATTTGTGGGCAAGTCTGCCATTCGTGGCATGGAAATGGCTGTTGAGGAAGTCAATGCATCCAAGTCCCTTGGCGGCAGTCGCGTACTCAAATTGGTCACCGAAGACGACGGCAGCAACAATAACCAGGCCATTACGCTGCTGACAAAGTTCGCCACCAACCCGAATACGCTTGCGATTGCAGGGCCGACGGCGAGCGCCACTGTCGTGGCCGCGGCGCCGGCGGCCAACGAGCACAAGATTCCAATGCTCGGCATCGCAGTGTCCACGGCAGTCAACGCGGCGGGTCCGTGGTCGAACCGAATCCTCAATTCACCGGCCACCTTGTTTGAGGCCCTCTCCGAGTATTCGTACAAGCGCTTCAAGCCAAAGTCGGTCATGACCATTGCTGCGCGCGACAATGATGGTGCCGCTGCGCAATCGGTAGTCGCACGCAAGTGGTTCGAGGGCAAGGCGACCCTGCTGCCTGAGGAGTCGGCGCTCATGGCGGATACCGATTTCAGCGCGCTCGCGACCAAGATCGCCAGCCAGAAGCCGAGCCTCGTGATCATCACGCTGAACGATGCCGCCGCCGCCAACATCATTCTCCAGGCGCGCCAGGCGGGTGTCGGCAAGGAAGTGCAATTCATCAGCAACAACGCGACGGCGCAACCGTCTTTCATCAAGATTGGTGGCAAGGCGGTAGAAGGCACGGTGATGGCAACCGACGCGTTGCCGGAAATCAGGACGGACGCGATGACCAAGGCGTACGTGGCCAATTTCCAGAAGAAGTTCGGCGCAGTGCCAGATCAGTTCGCCACGATTGGCTACACCATCGTCAAGCTGTACGGTCAGGCCATAGGCAGTGTCAAGGGGACAGTGACCCGCGATAATGTGCGCAACGCGCTGGTGAACATCAAGAACGCGCCAGTCGTCATTGGTGACGGCAAGACGAACTTCAGCTTTGACAAGGATCGTAACCCGGTCTACGCGCCGATCATAGTTGAAGTCAGGGACCAGAAGCACCAGACAGCCCGCTAGACGCTCTAGCGCAAGGCACCTCCGGATCGATCGGGCAACGCCGGGTCCCGGAGGTGCGGCGGCATGGCGCTTGCCCGCGTCCCAGGGGACTGATGCTAGGTGACGTGCATGCGTGCCATCGCGCCCGCTGGGAACCGATACGTCCGTAAGCGTATCACTCAAGGAGAAGCCATGACTGAATTGGAAGAATTGCGCAAGCGTGTCGAACGGCTCGAATCACGTGCCGAAATCTCCGAACTCATCAGCTCCTACGCGATTGCGTGCGATGAGCACGATATTCCGAGGCTCGGGGCGCTGTTCACCGAAGATGCGGTATTCGATACGCCGAGCCGGCTGATGGTGGCTAATGGTCGCAAGGCGATCATTGACATGTTCATACAGGTCTTGGGTATTCGTGGTCCGGGGTATCACTGGACTCACGATCATTTCATTCGCGTCGACGCCGCGAATCCGGATCAGGCCACCGGCTTGGTACTAAGCCACGCGGAAACTTCGCCGAACAAACGCCCGAGTCTGGCTGCCATGAAATACGAGGACAAGTATCGAAAGGTGTCGGGACGCTGGCATTTTGAAAAACGCGTGCTCAGCTTCCTCTACTATGTTCCGGCTGCCGAGTATCTGACTGCGTTGACTGGCGAGCTTCGGCTGGTGACGGCCACGGGAGAGCGCATGAAGGCCGACTATCCGGAGTCGCTGGCCTGCTGGCAGGACTTCGAGAAGGCCAAGAAGAAGGGGTAAGGGTTTTTGCGGAATCGGTAATTCTGAAATGGCCTCTCAGTACTTGAACCCCCGGTGCAATGCAACCACGCCTGCGGCAAGATTGAAATATTCGACGTCTTCCAGCCCGGCCTGCTCCATCAGGTGCCGCATCGTCTCCTGATCGGGGTGCATTCGAATGGATTCCGCAAGATAGCGATAGCTGTCGGCGTCCCCCGCGATACGCTTGCCCAGCCAGGGCAACGCGCTGAAAGAATACCAATCGTAAGCGCGTTCAAGGGGTTTCCATACTCGCGAGAATTCCAGCACCAGGAGCCTGCCCCCGGGCTTTAACACGCGTTGCATTTCCGACAATGCGCGTTCCTTGTGAGTCATGTTGCGAAGTCCAAATGCAACGCTGACACAATTGAAAAACTCGGATGGAAATGGCAGCGCCTCGGCGTCACATTGGGCTAGCGGCAACAGATTTCCCTGGTCCAGCAAGCGATCGCGGCCGACATTCAGCATGTCGCGATTGATATCCGTTGCCCAAACCAGGCCGCTCTCGCCGACCCGCTCGGCAAATTGCCTGGCCAGATCTCCCGACCCGGATGCCACGTCCAACACGCGCTGCCCACGCCCAACTCCGCTTGCAGCGACCGTGAATTTTTTCCATGCTCGATGCAGGCCAAGCGACATGAAATCGTTCATGACATCGTACTTGCCGGCAACCGAGCTGAAAACGCCGGCGACGTGATCCGCTTTTTCATCTTCGGGAACGTTGCGAAACCCGAAGTGTGTATCCGCGCTCATGAGTGCGAGATTAGCATGGTGCGGTTCAGCTGGCCGCCGGCTCTCGCGATGCCCCTGCAGAAGCAAGTTTCTCGAGATATTTTTTCCACAGCCTGTCTTGTTCGCGGGCAAGGGAATGGAGATACTCCCAGGAATAGATTCCGGAAGCGTGTCCATCGGAAAATCGCGGCTGAACGCCGTACGTTCCAACTGGCTCGAGTTCGAGGATGTCGACATCCATTTTCCCGATCTGGAGCACTTCCTGGCCCGGGCCATGGCCTCGCACCTCGGCGGAAGGGGAATGCACGCGCAGGAATTCGTAGCTCAACTCGAATTGGGTTCCGTCTTGGAAGCACATCTCCATTTTCCGGGACTTCTGGTGCAGTTTGATTTCCGTCGGGACATGCGTCTGGGCGGGGGTACTGGACATTGGGCTGGCGCTCCAAAACAGGATCTGCATGGTAGCGGATTGCGGCGCGTAACAAAACTGTCACGCAAAGTGAGTAAGATCGTAAAAATCCCTCGCGTTTCGACCAGATCGCTCATGCCAGCCAACATACTCGTCGTCGAAGATGAACCAGCCATTCAGGAGCTGATCGCGATCAATCTGGAGCATGCCGGCCACAATGTGCTGCGCGCGCACGACGCGGAACAGGCCTCCAACATGGTCCGCGAAGTGCTTCCGGACGTCATCTTGCTGGACTGGATGCTGCCGGGTCAATCCGGCTTGGCTTTTGCAAGGCGATTGCGGGGCGACGAACGCACACGCGCGATTCCGATCATCATGCTGACCGCTCGCGGCGCAGATACCGACAAGGTTGCCGGGCTGGAGTCTGGTGCCGACGATTACGTTACCAAGCCGTTTTCACCGCGCGAACTCGTTGCTCGCATCAAAGCGGTCTTGCGGCGACGCTCACCGCAATTGACTGAAGAGCCTGTGGAATTGGGGGGATTGCGGCTGGATCCCGTTACCCACCGTGTCAGCGCCGGCAATTCGGGGCTGGAACTTGGGCCAACTGAGTTTCGGCTTTTGCATTTCCTCATGACGCACCCCGAGCGGGTTCATTCGCGGGCGCAATTGCTGGACAAGGTCTGGGGCGACCACGTTTTTGTGGAAGAACGGACCGTGGATGTCCATATCCGGCGCCTTCGCATGTCCCTTGAGCCGACTGGTTGCGAGCGCCATATTCAAACCGTGCGCGGTAGCGGCTATCGGTTTGCCGCAACGCCCTGAGAACAGAGGTTCTAATGCGCCATCCCCTGAGCGCATAATAGGAAAGCGCGACAGCCGGCAGCTGTGTCAGCGCGCAACTTATAGGGTCAATCTTGGATCGCGACGCACACAATCTGAGGGTCGGCGCAGTAATGGTTGTGCTTGCCGTCCTCGCTATTTCCGCGTCACTCTGGTTCTTGCTGGAGCCGGGCTGGGGCGCCGCAGTGGGGTGCATATTTGCGATATGGCTCCTTTGGAGACATCTTGCCAACGCCGTTGCGCTTCTGACGTGGTTGCGCAACCCGGCACAGCCCGTACCGAATGGGTCCGGCCCATGGGAGGGGGTCTTCGCTGAATTGCATCGGGTCGCCAGGACCCAGAGGCTGGAACACGAACGACTGACTTCAGCAGTGACGCGATTCCGCTCGGCCGGAACTGCCATGCCCGATGCGGTGGTGATACTGGATGCGGAAAACCACATCGAGTGGTGCAATCCAATGGCGGAGCGCTTTCTCGGAATCGATATTGGCAAGGACGTTGGGCAGCCCATAATCAATCTCGTCCGTACACCCGATTTTGCGGCATACCTTCAGCAGAGGGCCTACGGCGAGCCGCTGGAGCTGAAGTTGGCGCGTAGCGAGGAGTTGATCCTGAGCCTTCGTGTCATTCCCTATGGCCAGGATCAGAAGCTCTTGTTATGTCGCGATGTCACGCAAGCCTCGAGACTGGAGACCATGCGTCGCGATTTCGTGGCGAATGTTTCGCACGAACTGAAAACGCCGCTGACAGTGGTCAATGGATTTCTGGAAACTCTGGTCGATGGCCGGATCAAGTTCACCGAAAGCCGGTCGCGGGAAATCTTCGGGACGATGCAGCATCAGACCGATCGGATGCTCAGGCTGGTTGAGGACCTGCTGACCTTATCCGCTCTGGAATCGAGCGCGGGCTTGTCGGTTGAAGAGGAAATTGATGTGGGCGCATTGCTACAAGGATTGCATGACGAAGCTGCGGCCTTGTCGGGCGGTCGCCACAAATTGCTCGTCGAATGCGACACGCCAGCCGTCATTGTCGGGAGCGATGCGGAACTCCGATCCGCGTTCGGCAACCTTGTGGCCAATGCCATCCATTACACGCCGTCGGGAGGGGAAGTTCGGCTGTCATGGCACATTCGGGATGGTGGGGACGGCGAATTTACCGTTTCAGACTCCGGCGTCGGTATTGAGCCACACCATATTCCTAGACTGACCGAACGCTTCTACCGTATTGACCAGAGTCGCTCACGTGAGACTGGCGGAACCGGTCTTGGTTTGGCAATCGTCAAGCATGTCTTGACGCGCCATCAGGCTACCCTGGAGATATCAAGCCAGCCGGGCCGGGGCAGCCGCTTCTCGGCGATACTTCCTGGACGACGCTTGAAATCCGCAGTCACGCGCAGTCAACCCATAGTATTGAACGTGGCCCAGTCATAGTCGAAGCCTCGTGCCAGCGGGTTCGACAGGCGAATGGGTTTTGCTCGGTGCTCGTCCCTTAGCGTCAACAGGCCGTCGCGCTGATACCAGCCTGAGGGCAGCACGACCGACTCAGTCAGGTGGTCGCTCGCGGGCAGCAAGAATGCTTGGGTGAGCGGCTGCGAATGCAGCGGGTCATCATGGGATTGGTGTACTGCACATGCGCGAGCGAGTCCTGGGATCGCGTGGGCTCCAACCACAATGGAACTCCCTTGTTCCTGCAATGCCCAGCGAATTACCGCGAGGATGAAGTATTTCGAGCCATGTGGACGCAGGGAAACGAGCTGTTGCACTGACACCCGGGAACCGGGCGCGGTGCGCCTCAGCTTGAAGCCCTCGGCACTTTCATCAATCGGCGCCCAGCGCTCGCGGACCTTCAGTTCTGGTGCGTTGTTACTGCGCGACGCGCTCGACTCGGCATGCTGAAATACCTGGATGCTCTCCGCCGTGTGTCGCCTGTAGTCCCAGGCTTTCTTTTCTGACACGAATTCCGTGCCAGAAATGCTGGCATGAGCTGCTGCAAATCCGACCGCGAAGTCAACTTCACGCGATACAGTGGCCGTTGACGATTGGCGGCGGGGGAATTTTCTCGCTTGCGGCGCGGCGCACCAACTCTGTAAAAGGGTCGCAAGCAATTCGCCTGCGAGAGGCTGTACGATGTCGCTGCCCAGACCCAACAGCGCCGGATTTTCCCCGAGCTCTAGACGTTGAATGCGCTTGCGAAGCGTGCGCCCGACGCGGGAGGTGTCAAGGAACCGGATTGCAACACCCGCATCTTTGCCATTGCGCCACGTCGGACCGCATTGACCTCCGAGGTCGACCGAAAAGTGGGAAGTATCGATGGGATCGCGCGCTATGCTGACTTTGTGCGACCAGCGCCTGGCCCAGCGCCTGAGCCATTGAAATTCTCGAGCCGACAGGCCACGCGTTGCGGCGAGAGAAATCAACAGCGTTTGGACATAAACGGTCGATGCGGAGGCCTGAAGGCCGCGATCCCCAATAGGCTTGTTGATCAATCCATGCGTTTCAGCCAGTGCGAATGCCCCGTGCAAAATCTGCCATTGATCGGCGGTGATTTCTTGTCGAGCAAGGCATTGGGAAATAATGGATCCTCCCGCACTTTCGATCGAACGGGTGGCGAGCAAGGGCGCAAAGGGAGCCAACTCAGGATGCTCTCCCTTCAGTCCGGCACGCAATAATCGACGGTAGCTTCGTGTCAGCACTGCCCACAGTCGGCAAGTCTGGTGAAGGGCAAGGGCTTCTGCATGGCCGAGCGGCAGCGGTTTTGCAGTAAATTTCTTTGTGTGCTCCAGCAATGCGCCAAGCAAAGGCTTTCGCAAGCGCTCCAGTATCCTCATGTACTCGATGTGAATCGCGGGGGCTTGCTCCAGTTCTTCCAGGAGCGAGAGCAGCGTTGCGCAAGCCTGACGCGGATCCGCCAGTGTGGCACTGGCAAGCCAGTCGTTGCAGCTCCGGACGTCGGCGAGGGGGGGCTGTGTGGCGGGAAGGAAGTCGCTGAGAGTCATGAAAATCTCCTCTGGGCAGCGCACCCTCCCAGGCGCGATTGAAATTAAAAAACAGGATCAGGCAGGCTCGAAGCTCACCCTTTCGAAATCCGTCCCGCGATCGAGTACCCCGGTCATTCTGAGCGGTCTGGATTGCTCGTCAAAGACATCGATGACACGTTGCGATTTGAACCAGCCGACAGGCAGAACGAGTGATTCAGGAGATTTGAGGGCGGGAACTGCGGACAGCGCCAGCGCCGGAAGATATTTGTCATTCATCGCGTTGATCCCGGTCGCGCGAATTGCAATTCCTCGCGGAATGCCGGGTATCAGACGCACGCCGAGTTTCGCGACGTAGTTCGCATCGACAGCCAGCCAGCGGATGGTCCCCAGCATGAAAACCCTGGAGTCCGCAGGTCGCGCCGCCACGAGTTGCGCATGGACATAGCGGTTTTGACCGGAAATGCGCTCAAGCCGCAGTCCTGCAATACTCTCGTCGACAATTTGCCAGTTTTCGATGGCGGCAAGCTGAGTCTTGGCAAATTCATCTTCGTCGCGCGTCGCAATCCTACCGAACGTGGCGATTTCTTCGCGTTGAGTCTTGCTCAGCTCCGCATTGCTCGACGGCTGCCGAAATGGGCGCCCGGTGACGTGAAAATGCAGAGAAGACATGCCAAGGGCAAGATCGGCCTTCCCTGACGCGCTCTTTCGTTGGACAGCGCGCGCCTGCTTGTCCTCGCACCAAAGTCGATGCAACTGCAGCAGCAACTGTTCAGCAAATTGAGGTGACAGATCTTCTCCAAGTCCAAGGGATGCGGGGCTGTCTCCCTTGCGCAGCAGCGCGACGCGCTTGCGCATGGAATTCGATAGATCATCGACCTCAAGAAAACGCAGGCTCGCCCTGGCGTCGGAGGGCTCGGCACGAAAAGGAGCGACGGTTCCTTCGATATCCGTTGCAAGCGGGCGCGCCCCCATCTCGGCATCTTTTTTTGCGGGAGGCCTCTTCGCAGAGATCATGACCTTGTGGCCCCATAGCTCCAGCCATCGCGCAGCGACGGACAGTTGCCGGGAGGTCTGCTCGTTGGGATTGGCGGTATTGAGCATCAACGCCTGTGCATACGCATCCATGCAACTCGTCTTGTCGCTGGACTTGTGCACCGGGTGGTCAACCGGATCACCGGAAAGTTTGCGCTCCTCCGCAAACGCGTACAGGTAATGCAGCAGTGCCCAATCACTGGGCGCGACATCGAGATAGCATTTGTAGTGTTCCTGCAGAATCTGCGATGCACACCAGACGGCGCGCTGTGATGCGAGCGCTAGCTGACCAGAGCCTGCAAGCAGCCCCGTCGCGGCCCTTCCAAGGATTGCATGCAGTGCTGATAGCCAATGCCCAGCGCATGCCACAGGGCCGTTACACTCAACAAGATTTCACGTTCATTCTTTGCCAGGGGAACTGCGCGGCTGGAAAACTTCTTGGCATGTTCGGACTGGACGAAAAGTATCGGTTCCAGCAATGCTTCGAGGATCTTCAATCGCTCGGAAGCAGGAATTTCACAACTGTTCAACTCCTCCAGTTCGCTGAGGAGCCGCCCATGCGAAGGCCCCACATTGATCAGTGGCAAGGTTTGCAGCCATTCCAAGCAGCCGGCTACCGTTGTGAATTCGGGGCTGGCGGAAGGGGAAATGGCGGGTAACTTGAGTGCTTGCATATCTGCTGATGTTGTTATCCGGCCATTTTCTTCAAGCGAGAGGCCAATGCGCGAATATCGGGCTTTTCCACCGTGCCGGAATGTTGGCGTCGCGGCGCTCCCCATATCGGGGCGGGGAAATGCCGATCATCCGAAAAACGGGGAATCACGTGCCAGTGGATATGCGGCACCATGTTTCCCAGGCTCGCAAGGTTGATCTTCAGGGGGGACATCATTTCGAGCAATGCGGCTTCGGTTGCAAATACAACGCGCATCAGCCGGTCGCGATCGGTGGGGTTTAACGCAGTCATTTCGCTGACGTGGTTGTTGAGAATTACGCGGCAGAAACCGGGATAGTCGAGATCTTCAATGAGCACGACGCGGCAGAAATCATCGTGCCATACCAGCTGGCCTCCGTCAGACTTACATAATTCGCAGTCATTGACCGTTAATTTTGTCACGGCGCCAAGCATCTCCTGAAGGGTACATGCCATAGTCATCGCGAAAATCATTCGTGCATTTGTACGCTGTCTGCGTGCCCGGAGAATAGCAGATGTGCCCGCGATGTCCCGGAGCGCATGAGTGGGTGAAGGGGAGCGACCTCACAATAGGACCCGTTCGATGCCACCATGATTGGCACGTTTGACGTAGTCTGCCATCCAGTTCTTGCCCAGCAGATGCTTGGCCAGTTCCACAACGATATAGTCTGCGCTTGTCCCGGCATCATCGTCATAGCGAGCCAGGCCCTGCAGGCAGGACGGGCAAGAGGTGAGTATTTTCACATCGCCCATGAAACTGCCGCCGCGCAAGGCCGAGGCGCCCTTGCGCATCTCCTCTTCCTTGCGAAACCGCACTTGGGTGGATACGTCGGGCCTTGTGACCGCCAGGGTGCCCGACTCTCCGCAGCAGCGGTCGTTCAACGTGACCTCTGTGCCCATCAGCGCATTCACCACTTTCATCGGCTGGTAAGTCTTCATCGGGGAGTGGCACGGGTCGTGGTACATGTACCTCGTTCCTGTAACCCCTTCGAGTCGAACGCCTTTCTCCGTCAGGTACTCGTGGATGTCGAGCAGCCGGCAACCGGGGAAAATCTTTTCGAACTCGTATTTTTGAAGCTGGTCCATGCAGGTTCCGCAAGACACGATGACGGTCTTGATGTCGAGGTAATTGAGCGTATTGGCAACGCGGTGAAACAAGACCCGGTTGTCCGTAACGATGGCCTGGCCCTTGTCCGCTTCACCTGCCGAGGTTTGTGGATAACCGCAGCACAAGTATCCCGGAGGCAAAACCGTGATTGCGCCAACTTCATAGAGCATCGCCTGCGTGGCAAGGCCGACTTGGCCGAAGAGCCTTTCAGACCCACATCCGGGAAAATAGAACACTGCGTCAGAGTCTTCTGTGACTTTCCTGGCGTCACGAATTATCGGGATGAAATTGCGATCCTCGATGTCAAGAAGTGCCCTGGAAGTGCGCTTGGGCAGGCCGCCGGGCATCGGCTTATTGATGAAGTGGATGACTTGCGCCCGGATGGGCGGGCGTCCGACCGTGGCAGGTGGCGCCTTGGTCTGTCGGCGGGCTAGCCCAATCGAGTTGGCAAACCGGTATGCAAGGCGCTGCAATCGGTAGGCCAATCCAACCATGACGGCTCGGGCAAGCTTGATGGTATTGGGGTCCTTCACGGTCAGGAATGCCATCGCGACCGACGTAACAGGGCTGAATTTCTTTCGACCCTGAATGCGGAGAAAGTTGCGCATCGCCACGGAGACGTCCCCGTAGTCGATATCTACAGGACAGGGGTTCACGCACTTGTGGCAGACGGTGCAATGGTCCGCAACATCACCGAACTCATCGAAGTGCCGGATGGAAATGCCGCGTCGGGTCTGCTCTTCATAAAGAAACGCCTCGATGAGAAGAGACGTTGCCAGGATCTTGTTCCGAGGCGAGTAAAGCAGGTTCGCCCGCGGGACATGTGTCGCACATACCGGTTTGCATTTGCCGCAGCGCAGGCAGTCCTTGATGGAGTCAGCAATACCTCCAATGGCCGACTGCTCGAGAATCAGTGACTCGGCACCGAGCAGGTTGAAGGATGGGGTGTAGGCATTGCGAAGGTCTCCGCCAGGAAGCAACTTACCCTTGTTGAATCGCCCGTCCGGATCGACGCGTTGCTTGTAGTCTTTGAAGGCCTCGATCTCGTGCGCTTCCAGGAACTCGATCTTGGTGATGCCAATGCCATGTTCGCCGGAAATGACCCCCCCCAAGGATTTTGCAAGCGCCATGATGCGTGCGACTGCAGTATTGGCACGTTGCAGCATCTCGTAGTCATCGGAATTTACCGGGATGTTGGTGTGGACGTTGCCGTCGCCGGCGTGCATATGCAGCGCCACGAACACCCGGCCGCGAAGCACCTTCTGATGAATGGCTTCGCAAGCTTCGAGGACATGGCGGAATGCAATACCGGCGAAAATTCTCTCGAGCTGGGCACGAATCTCTTCTTTCCAGCTCACGCGAACCGTATGGTTCTGAACCAGCATGAATATGCTGTGGTCCTTGAGTGCGGTGGCGGGGAGCGATGGAATAGCACTTCCGATCGCATCGCCGGAAATGTCCGACAGGCGCGCGTCCAGGTTGTCCAGGAGGTAGCGCCAGCGCTTTCGAACTTCAGTAATTAGCGAAGACGCCTGCGAGGCACGATCGCCGAGCAATTCGCTCGCGGGGAGAACGTCGTCATCCTGATAAAGTTGCAGAGGACCGGCCAGGTATTCCTCGAGGGAATCGAGCAGCGCCAGCTTGTTGGAAATCGACAGTTCTATGTTGATGCGTTCAATTCCGTCTGAATAATCCCCGAGTCGTTCCAGCGGGATGACGACGTCTTCATTGATCTTGAACGCGTTCGTATGCTTGGCAATGGCCGCCGTCCGAGCACGGTCGAGCCAGAATGCCTTTCGTGCTTCCGGGGTTACGGCTACGAATCCTTCTCCGCCTCGAGCGTTTGCAATTCGGACTACTTCGGAAGCGATGCGTGCAACTTCGTTTTCGTTTTCGCCGGCGATATCGCCAATCAGGACCATCTTCGGCCGGCCCGCACGGCGTGCCTTGGTCGCGTACCCGACGGCTCGCAGGTAACGCTCATCGAGGTGCTCCAGCCCGGCGAGCACCGCAGATTGTGCTCCCGTGCGCTCGCGGTCGATGAACTGCTTGATTTCAACAATGGCGGGAACCGAGTCGCGAACTTGACCGAAAAACTCCAGGCAGACCGTGCGAACAAAAGCCTGCTGCCTGTGCAGAATAAAGCGGGCGGACGTAATGATCCCATCGCAACCCTCTTTCTGGATGCCGGGCAATCCCGAGAGAAACTTGTCGGTGACATCCTTTCCGAGCCCGGTCTTGCGAAATTTGGTGCCTGCAATTTCCAGGATTTGGGGCGCTGCTTCAGGGGTGATGCCGTCAGACTTGAAGCGTTGCATTGAAAACCGCGCTGTCTCGACCTCGTGAATCTTTCCCAGGTTGTGGTCCAGTCGCGTGGTTTCGAGAATCCTCCCTTCCGGATCGACCATCCGCCAGGATGCTAGATTGTCAAGGGCAGTGCCCCACAGCACTGCTTTCTTGCCGCCCGCATTCATCGCCACGTTCCCACCAATACACGAAGCATCTGCAGATGTGGGATCGACCGCAAAGACCAGATGGTTTCGCTCCGCGAGTTCCATTACGCGCTTGGTGACGACTCCTGCGCCGCAGAGTACCGTGGCAACCGGTTCATTAACGCCTGGCAGGGCGACCATTTCCACACCTGAGATGGCGTCCAATTTTTCCGTGTTGATAACTGCGGAATGCCGAGTCAAAGGTATCGCCCCCCCCGTGTATCCGGTGCCGCCGCCTCGGGGAATGATGGTCAGGCCAAGTTCGATACAGTCGCGAACCAGCAGGGCGACTTCTTTCTCGCTGTCGGGGGCCAACACGACAAACGGGTATTCCACGCGCCAGTCGGTAGCATCAGTGACGTGGGATACACGGGCCAGGCCGTCGAACTGGATGCTGTCGCGCCGCGAGCTTCGTTCAAAGATGCGGCGCGCCCTCGATCGCAAGCGTGCGTCGGACTCGAAGCATTCCTCAAAGGCTGCGACCGCGGCCCGGGCCTGGCCTAGCAAATAGACGACTTTCCCGTCTCTGGAGTCCGTGCGGGGACTCTCCGGACTTTCCGGCTCATCGGTAAAGCTGCTGCGGCGCTTGTCGACTTCGCCGAGTCGGTGATGAAGTGCTCCGATTAGCGCACGACGACGCTTGGGATTATCAAGCAGGTCGTCTTGAAGATAAGGATTGCGCTGTACGACCCAGATGTCTCCAAGGACTTCATAGAGCATCCGCGCCGAACGGCCGGTGCGACGCTCTGATCGCAGCTCAAGTAGCGTGTTCCACGCCTGATCACCCAATAGCCGCACGACGATTTCGCGATCGGAAAACGACGTGTAGTTGTAGGGAATTTCGCGCAGTCTGGGGGTCATTCAGTGCCCTGGAAACAAGTAACCGTTGATCCCCGAGAGCGGATCTCGCCTCGATGTCAGTAGCGGGTGACGTTATTCGGCGGAGCCGCGCCTACATTAGGGAGTTTGCGAAGGAAAATACTAGCATATTGCAGCGCAACATCGGTTTTTCACGGATGCACTTTCGCATCGTAAAACACGCGCCCACTTCAAATATCGGGTTCTGACCCGGATGGCGGGTGCTCGGCGGCAATCCCGTCACCTGGCGGGACCTCGGGATCGGCGTCCACATCAGTGCCAAAAATATCCTGGTAGCTGTAGAAGAAGCTGGCAAAAACTGTTGGCAAAATCCCGATCGTCAGGCCCAGCATGAGTCCGCGCAAGACGGCGGCATTGCCGCGAACGGCAACGGCCATGACCGTTACAGCCAAGGAAAACGCCAAACCAGCCATTGCAATCACGAGTCCATAGACAGCAAAGGCGCGCCAGTTTCGGAGACTTGCAAAAAAACTGTAGAACATTGATTGCGCGGCCCCCATTTCCCTCCACACCGCCAGCACAGGCGCAAACCAGAAGGCCATGAAGGCAGGCGTGGCAATGACACTGGCCAGCAAAAGCGCGCCCAGGACAGACCCATTGGCGATGGCACTTTCCGAGGGCGATACGCCTCGAACAATCCATCGGAATAATGTTCCGCCATCGAGCAACGATGCGATACCAAGTACCATCAGTATGGAAATCAGGTACAAACCACCGACAACAAGCAGCGTCGAGAGGCGACTTCGGAATCCCTCGAGCAGCATTCGCAGTGAAGGGCGCGTGCCGCTTTGGGCCGCTGAGCAGGCAGCCATGAAGCTCATGGAGAACGCTGGCAGCAGCAAGGTTGAAATCGCGGCCCCAACCAAGGGAATTTCATTGATCAGCGCAATGAGCAACCAGTAGCCCATTACCAAGCCAATCCATCCAAGTGGGTTGCGCCTGAACAATCTCCAGCCGAGCGAGAGCCATTGCCAACCGTTGCGGGCAGGGACCACTTTCATGGCTTGGTAGCCTTAAACCCATCGTTCATTCGAAATTTTCCGAAATCGCCTAGCATCACTTTAGGCTGCGCGCCGGGTGAACGGCGAACCGCTGCGGCTATACCGTTAACCGTTCAGTGGGTACGGTTTTAAAGACCGACATTGTGAGTATCGAGTGGCTGCAAAAAAAGCCGTCGTCGCAACGGCATGGCCGACTGCCGGTCAGGTGGGGTTCAGAATTGCCGGATCACCCACAGAGGTACCCGCAATCCCGTGTCGGTCGGGTCCCGCAATGGGCCCGCCGAAGGGGCTGGTAGCAGGTAGTAAGTACTGCCATCCGGCTGAGTCACTCTAACGCCGCGCTGCCCGTCGACAGTAACGTCTTCAACTTGTTCATTTGCCCCAGGGGAAATGCGGATCGGCGTCTCACTGATGTCGCTCGTCACTCCCGGCGGAGGTGGAGGCGGGGGGGGTAATGGCTCCAGCTTGGGCAACTGCTGGGCTGCAACCGCGACGGGCAGCAATGCAAGGCAGGCCAGAACAGCAATGTGTGTGCGCCGGAGCATGGTATTTCGCAAAGAGTATATTGGCTCAAAGTTTAGCAGATCGAGCAGCGGACGTCGGGTTGTTCATTGTGCTTGCCATCGGTTCTGCCAATAAATTCTGACATAATGACTCGCGCGTGCCGAGTCCTTGCGCCGATCAGTGGACTCCCCAGCTGCAGCCAGCGGGCATCGGCAATCCTTTACGACTGGTCACCACCCTTTGAGCAAAACGCTCGTTCTTGTTGACGGCTCCTCCTATTTGTATCGCGCATTCCACGCGATGCCTGACCTCAGGAATGCCGCAGGCGAGCCGACGGGGGCGATCTACGGCGTCCTCAACATGCTGCGACGGCTGATTGCCGATTTCAAAGCAAAGGACGTGGATCTACGCTGTGCCTGCATCTTCGACGCAAAGGGCAAGACCTTTCGAGATGACTGGTACCCGGAATACAAGGCCAATCGCCCGCCAATGCCCGATGAATTGGCGCAACAGATTGGGCCGCTCCATGATTGCATTCGCGCCATGGGGTGGCCTCTGATCAGCATCGAAGGCGTCGAAGCCGACGATGTCATCGGCACACTTGCGCGTCGGGCTGAAGCGGATGGGATGGAGTGTGTGGTGTCAACCGGCGACAAGGATCTGGCTCAGCTTGTCACTCGGCATGTAACACTCATCAATACCATGACCAACGAGCGTCTCGATGTCGAAGGCGTGATCGCAAAATTCGGTGTCCCGCCGGAGCGTATCGTGGATTATTTTTCCTTTGTCGGCGACAGCGTCGACAACGTGCCAGGTGTTCACAAGGCGGGGCCCAAGACTGCGGTCAAATGGCTGAAACAGTACGGCACGCTGGACAATGTCGTCGCGCATTCCTCCGAAATCGGCGGAGTTGTGGGGGAAAATCTGCGCAAGTCGCTCGAGTGGTTGCCGCAGGCGAGGCGCTTGCTGACGGTGAAGTGCGACGTTGAACTTGACGAACAGCCTGAAAGCCTGTCGCTCCGGTCGCGCGATGATGCGCGGTTGGAAGAGCTTTTTGCACGCTACGGATTCCGGTCCTGGCTGCGCGAAGTTCGCGGCGAAGGGGAGGCAGAATCCGCCGGAGATGTTGCTGCAAGGCCCGACAAGGCATTCGCGCGCGTCGAGATTGCCGCGGTACCCGCCGCGGAATTCAATTCGACGCGTGACTACGCCTTGATTAGCGAAGAGAGCGTACTGGAACTATGGCTGAAACGCCTCGAACAAGCGCCTCTTGCCGCGTTTGATACCGAAACGACCAGTTTGGATCCTTTGGGAGCGAAACTGGTCGGTATCTCGTTCTCCATCGAGCCTGGCCGCGCGGCCTATGTCCCACTTGCGCACGATTATGCGGGCGCCCCTGCGCAGATTGGCGTTGAGCGCGCGATCGAGATCCTGCGACCGTGGTTGGAAAACGCGCGCTATCCAAAATTGGGGCAGAACGCGAAGTATGACCAACACGTGCTAGCGAATCATGGCGTCGCGCTGGCGGGCGTCGTCCACGACACCTTGCTGCAATCCTATGTACTGGAGAGCCACCAGCGCCACGACATGGACACCCTGGCGCAGCGCGTTCTAGGTGCGAAGACCATTTCCTATGACGAAGTGACCGGGACTGGCGCCAAACGCATCGGGTTTGAGCAGGTAGAAGTCGGACGCGCTGCCCAATATGCTGCCGAGGATGCGGATGTCACGCTGCAACTGCATCTGGGAATGTACCCGCGTGTTTGCGCGGAAGACAGGCTCAAGTTTGTCTACGAGTCCATTGAAATGCCGGTGCGGGAAATTCTGTTCCGCATTGAACGCAATGGCGTTTTGATTGACACGGGTCTGCTGGCTATCCAGAGCCGCGAGCTTGGGCAAAAGATGATGGAGCTGGAAGCCGGGGCTCATCGCGAAGCGGGCCAGCCTTTCAATCTCAACTCTCCCAAGCAGATCGCCGAGATATTCTTCGAGCAAAAGGGCATGCCGGTGGTAAAGAAAACGCCCTCTGGTGCACCTTCAACAGATGAAGAAGTACTCGCCAAGCTGGCCCTCGATCATCCCCTGGCGAAAATGCTGCTTGAATATCGCGAGATTGCCAAGCTGAAATCGACCTACACCGACAAGCTTCCGCGCATGGTTAATTCTGGGACCGGGCGCGTGCATACTAACTATGGGCAGACCACGGCAGTCACCGGTCGCCTATCGTCCAACGATCCAAATTTGCAGAATATCCCCGTACGGACCGCAGAAGGTCGGCGAATTCGCGAAGCATTCGTCGCTCCGGCCGGGTCGGTCATCGTGTCTGCCGACTATTCCCAGGTCGAGCTGCGCATCATGGCGCACATTTCTGGCGATGAAAATCTGCTGCGCGCCTTTGCGGCCGGCGAAGACGTTCATCGAGCCACTGCCGCCGAGGTTTTCGGGCGATCCATTGCAGAGGTTACTTCGGAAGAGCGACGTTATGCCAAGGCGATCAATTTTGGCCTCATGTATGGCATGTCCGCTTTTGGCCTGGCACAGCAGCTGGGTTTGGAGAGGGCAACTGCACAGGCCTATATCTCCAGCTATTTCGTGCGCTACCCCGGGGTAAAACGTTACATGGATGAGGTGCGAGCCCAGGCCAAGGACAAGGGCTACGTGGAAACGATATTTGGACGCCGTCTTTGGCTTCCGGAAATTCGATCGTCCAACGCAGCGCGTCGCGGCAACGCGGAGCGTTCCGCGATCAATGCGCCAATGCAAGGTACTGCGGCCGATCTCATCAAGCTAGCCATGATTGCCGTGCAGGGCTGGCTCGACCGGGAACAGCTCTCGAGCAAGCTCATCATGCAAGTGCACGACGAATTGGTGCTGGAAGTGCGGCAGGCAGAGATGGATTCCGTCAGGCGCGAATTGCCAGTATTGATGTGTGGGGTCACCAGCCTGAGGGCCCCCTTGGTCGTGGACGTTGGTGAGGGCGCGAATTGGGAAGTCGCACACTGACGCGCGTCGTTGACTATAGTCAAAGCGAGGCGGAGATTGTGAATTATTGTGAACCTATGGTGAAAAAGGTTCTTTAATATCAATGACTACGCTATTGTCACTGTCATGAGCACGAACAGGCCCCCCACGCCCCAACATGCAGACCAATACCGACCCAGTTCAGCTGCCAGCGCTTCGCCAGGATCTCAAGCTCCTGCCGGGATCGTCGCATCGTGACGGTTCTCCAAGTTGGCGCATTCACGATCCGTTGCGGAATCAATTCTATGAAATCGGTTGGCTCGAGTTCGAGCTGCTTGCCCGTTGGTCCGCGCACGGCGATGTGCAATCCCTGATCGAGCAGGTGGAGCAGGAAACAACTTTGTCTCCAACGCCGGAGGAAGTTGGGGAGTTACTGCAGTTCTTGGGTATCAATCAGCTACTTGCTCCCGGTTAGGCACGCATTCGAAGTGACTTGCGCAATCGCCTGCGGGCAAAATCCTTGCCATGGTACGAGACCTTGTTGCATCACTACCTGTTCTTCCGGGTTCCGCTGATACGACCCGACGCGTTCCTGCAACGCACGCTTCCGGTTGTGGAATTGCTGTTTACACGCGCATTCGGCGTTCTCGTATTTCTGGTATTGCTGGTCGATCTGTTCCTGGTCATGCGTGAGTGGCACTCGTTTCGAGAGTCTTTCTTTCATTTCATGTCGTTGAAGGGCGTTCTCTACTACGCAATCGCCGGTACCTTCGCCAAGGTCGTTCATGAGTTGGGGCACGCCTACGTTGCCAAGAAGCATGGTGTAAGAGTGCCGGCAATGGGCCTCGCTTTTCTGGTGATGTGGCCTTTTCTCTACACAGACACTGCGGAAACCTGGAAACTCTCGGATCGTAAGAAGCAACTCCAGATTTCATCGGCCGGTATGGCGGCAGAACTGGTTCTCGCAATTTTTGCGACGTTTTTCTGGAGTATTTGTCCCGAGGGCGGGCTCAAGAGCATCCTCTTCATCCTGGCAACCACGACCTGGGTGATGACGCTCGCGATCAACGCCAGCCCATTCATGCGTTTCGACGGCTATTTCGTTCTGTCGGATGCCCTGGATTTTCCCAATTTGCACGAGCGAGGTGCGGCCTGTGCGAACTGGCTGGTTCGAAAAACGTTCTTTCGCTTGCAAGCGCCCGATCCGGAACCAAACTTGACCACGCGGCAATTTGCTTTGCTGGTTGTCTTTGCCAGCGTCACGTGGGTGTATCGACTGACCGTATTTATCGGCATCGCGCTGCTGGTCTATCACATCGCCCTAAAGTTGCTCGGTATTGTCCTTATGATTGTCGAGTTCGTATGGTTCATTGCGGGGCCCATCGTGCGGGAAATGATCTATATCTGGAAAAACCGGAATCGCGTGAAAGTTGCCTTCGTTCCTCTGACTGCGGCCATTGTTGTTGCGCTGCTGCTGGTCTGGATGGTTCCTGTGTCAAACCAGGTGACCGCCCCGGCGATTATCCGGGCGGAGGGTGAGCAAGCCATTTTTGCACCGGTCGCGGGTCGGGTGACAAAGATTGCCGTCAGTGCCGGTCAGCGTGTTGAGTCGGGGGATCTTCTCCTCGTGCTGGAGGCCCCTGAATTGGAGGCGCGAGCGCGCCAGGCTGAAGTGGCCATCGATTCCACGCGCGTTGAACTTCAACGAGCGCCGGCAAGTACACGGCAGCAGGAGCAGCGGGCTGTCCTGCAGGAAAAGCTGGCCGAAGCCGTAGCGCAGCAGTTGGCGGTATCGGAAGAGGCTGACCGGCTTGAGTTGAGGGCATTGCAAGCCGGCACAATTCGGGATATCGCCCCAGATCTTACGAATGGGCGGTGGGTTAGCACACGCGAGATGCTTCCCACATCAAACCGCTGGGTAAATCCCAAAGAAATGCTGATGCGCGTGGTTTCCGATTCCCCGCCAGTCATCGAGATGTTTGTCGGCGAAACTCAGATAGAAGCGCTTCAAGTCGGCCAGAGCGTGCGGTTCTACCCGGATGTGCCCAAGATGCCTGCGGTTAGTGGAACGATTGCATCGATAGACAAGACGCCGATTCGCCAGATTCAGCAGCCGCTGCTCGCTTCCGGATATGGTGGGAGGCTGGCGACATTCAATGATCCCAAGGAAGGGCTGGTTGCCTACGATGCCACGTTCAGGGTGTTGATTCGCCCGGTGGGGGAGGTCCCTGTGACCAGCCCGAGCTTTCTATACCAATGTAATTGAGAGTGTAACGGTTCGAAGTGCTTTTAATAAAGGACTCAGTACTGTCCGGTTAACTAGAGGGGTATCGGCTTGAAAGCCAATACTGACGCGGGTTTCGAGGCAATTGGGGGTGTCCCCGATTTGAACGGTGTTTGCCTGTTTTCGCTAGCCTGCGAGCTTTTGTTAAGGGCTCGCACCAATGAA
>CANJXQ010000024.1 GCA_947478805.1 Betaproteobacteria bacterium
AGATCAACGGCAACGTCGTCAAGAAGACGGTCGCCGCCCGCAAGACACTGGCCGACTTCCTGCGCGTCGACTGCAGCCTCACCGGCACGCATATCGGCTGCGAACACGGCGTCTGCGGCGCCTGCACCGTGATGGTGGATGGCGTGGCGGTGCGCTCCTGCCTGATGCTGGCAGTGCAGGCCGACGGCGCAGAGATCCGCACCGTCGAAGGCGTGGCCAAGGAAGACGGCACGCTGCACCGCGTGCAGCAGGCACTTCAGGAAGAACACGGCCTGCAATGCGGCTTCTGCACGCCCGGATTCGTCATGACCCTGGTATCGCTGGTGGAGCGCAAGGAACCCATCGACGAGGAAGAAATGAAAGCCGCTCTGTCCGGCCACATCTGCCGCTGCACCGGCTACCAGGGCATCCTGCGCGCGGTCAAGAAACTCACCGCCGCCCCCGCCAAGGCCTGAGAATGGCGAACACTGCAGACAGCCCCGCAGTCAGTCCCACGGCCGCGCGCTACGTCGGCCAACACATCGCACGCAAGGAAGACCCGCGCCTCTTGACCGGCCGCGGCCGCTACCTGGACGACCACACCTATCCGGGCATGCTGCACGCGGCATTCATCCGCAGTCCCTACGCACGCGCCAGGATCAAGGGCATCGACACTGCCGCCGCGCGCGCAGTTCCCGGCGTGCATGCGGTCTACACCGGCGCAGATATCAACGGCGTCGTTGCCAACCCCATGCGCAGCATGTTCTACCCGCCCACGGTGAAATTTCCGCGCTTCATGCCGCTCTCGGACATCGACGTCCGCTTTGCCGGCGATGCCGTGGCCATCGTGCTCGCGGACGACCGTTACATCGCGGAAGACGCGGCGGAACTTGTCATGGTCGATTACGAACCCGAGGACCCGGTCCTCGACTACATGACCGCGGCGGACAAGCCGCTGGTGCACCCGGAAATCGGCACCAATCTCGTTCTCGAAGTGGCTTCCCCTGCGGAGACCCGCGCCGACGTGGACGCCATCTTCGCCAAGGCGGCGCACGTGGTGGAAGAAACCATCCACCAGCAGCGCCACCTGGCAATGCCCATGGAGACGCGCGGCCTGATCGCCATGTTCTCCGCACTCAACGACATGACGGTGCACCTGTCCTCGCAAGGCCCGCACATGGCGGCCAAGTATTTCGCCCAGGTGTTCGGCCTGGCCGCGCACCAGGTGCGCGTGCTGGCGTTCGATGTCGGCGGCGGATTCGGCCTGAAGGTCCATCCGAACCGCGACGAGATCGCCATCATCTGCGCCGCGAAGAAGTGCGGCCGTCCGGTGAAGTGGGTCGAAGACCGCATGGAACACCTGATCGCCTCCAACAGTGCCCGCGAGGAATCGGCCAAGGTCCGCTTCGCGTTCGACAAGGACGGCATCATCCAGGCGGCCTCGTTCGATTACATGGGCGATGCAGGCTCCTATGCCTGGCACCCGGGCCCGGGCCCCAAGGCCGCCGAAGTGTTCCCCGGCCCCTATCGCATTTCCAAGTACGCATTCCGCGCCCGCACCTATTACACCAATACCGTGGGCCTGGGTGCCTATCGCGGCCCGTGGATGTTCGAAACCGTCGCGCGCGAGTGCGTGATGGACGTCGCGGCGAAGCAGTTGGGCATCGATGCGGTGGAACTGCGCCGCCGCAACCTCATCACCAAGGCCGACCAGCCCTACCGCACCGCCACCGGCAACAGTTACGATCGCATCTCCCCGGACAAGTGCATGGAGCAGGTCACCGGCATGCTGGATGTCGCGGCCTTCCGCAAGCAGCAGGCCGAGGCGCGCAAGCAGGGCCGCTACCTGGGCATGGGCCTGAGCGTGTACATGGAGCCCACCGCCAATCCGATGGGAATGATGGCCACCAGCGTGGCCGAGATCCGCATCGAGCCCTCCGGCCATATCGTGGTGCTGTCGAACACGCACTCTCAGGGCCAGAGCACCGAGACCACGCTGGCGCAGATCGTCGCCGACGAACTTGGAGTCGACATCGCCGACGTGCGCGTGTTGCAGGGCGACACTGCGCAGGTCGGCTTCGGCATGGGCTCCGGCGGCAGCCGGCAGGCCGTGATCGGCGGCGGCGCGGCGACGCTGGCCGCGCGCGAGCTGCGCCACAAGGTGCTCACCATCGCGGCACACCTGATGGAAGCCGCCAAGGAAGACCTCACCATCGAGAACGGCCAGGTGTTCGTCAAGGGCGTCCCGCAGGTATCGATGACCGTCAAGCAGGTGGCCGAGACCGCCTACAACGCCGTCACCACGCTGCCGGCCGGCATGGAACCAGGGCTGGAGGCACGCCATCGCTACGCGCCGACGGGCATCACCTGGACCAATGCGTCGCACATCTGCATCGTCGATGTCGACGTCGAGACCGGCATGGTCAAGGTGCTGCGCTGGCTGGTGAGCGAGGACTGCGGTGTCATGATCCATCCGGGCGTGGTCGAAGGCCAGGTATCGGGCGGCGTGATCCAGGGCATCGGCGGCATGTTGTACGAGCATGCCTGCTACGACGATCGCGGCAACCCGCTGGCCGCCACCATGAAGGACTACCTGATGCCGCTGGCACCCGACGTGCCCGTGATCGAGTTCGGCCACGTGGTGACGCCATCCAACACGCCCGGCGGCTTCAAGGGCGCAGGCGAAGGCGGCGCGATCATCGCGCCCTCGACGATCCGCAACGCCGTTGCCGACGCCCTGTCGCCATTCAACATCGCCTGCAACCGCTTCCCGCTGTCGCCTGACACTATCGTCATGGCGCTGGAGGAGGCGAAGAAGAAAGCCGCCTGAAGCAGGGCTGCAAGGCATTGACCCCGGCGTAAGAATCGGCGTAACAACCGGCAGCCCCCTCGTTCAGGGGGCTGCGCATTTCCAGCACCTCAAAGGAGTCACGGGATGTCCCAGGCAAACGCAGGAGCGGCGGCACGTTACGTAGGCCAGCATGTGGTGCGCAAGGAGGACCCGCGCATGCTCACCGGCCAGGGCCGCTATGTGGATGACAACGTCGTCCCTGGCATGCTGCATGCGGCCTTCGTGCGCAGCCCGCACGCCAAGGCGCGCATCGTGCGCATCGACTTCGCGGCCGCACGCGCGTTGCCCGGCGTGCATGGCATATACACGGGTGCCGACATCGCCGCCATGGTCAAACCCGCGCGCAGCCTGCACTGGCCGCCGAATGTCCCCTACCCGGTCACCATGCCGCTGGCGCACACTGACGTTCGCTACGTCGGCGATCCCGTGGTGATGATTGTGGCGGACGATCGCTACATCGCCGAGGATGCCGCCGAACTCGTGGAGGTCGAATACGACCCGCAGGACGCCCTGGTCGATTACCTCAAGGCGAGCGCGGGCCCCAAGGTGCACCCGGACCTCGACTCCAACCTGCTCTGGGAAATGGCGTCACCTGCAGACCCTGAACTCGACGCCATCTTCGCCTCGGCGGCGCATGTCGTCGAGAAGACCATCACGCAGCAACGCTACATCAACTCCCCGATGGAGACGCGCGGCATCATCGCCTCGCACTCGGCCGCCGAGAACCTCACCACCATCTGGAGCGCGTCCCAGGGCGTGCACCAGACGGCCTACTACCTTGCCAATGCGCTGGCTTGCGACATCGCCGACCTTCGCGTCATCGCCGGTGATGTCGGCGCCGGATTCGGCGGCAAGGTGCACCCCGGCCGCGACGAGATCGCCGTGGTGATCGCCTCGCGGCACATGCGCCGTCCGATCAAGTACATCGAAGACCGCATGGAGCACCTCATCGCATCCGCTCAAGCGCGCGAGGAGTCGGCGCTCGTCAAGCTCGCCTTCGATGCCAAGGGCATCCTGCTGGCCGCCAAGTTCGATTACCAGCACGACTCCGGCGCCTACCCGTGGCTGCCCAGTGTCGGGCCGCTCGCCGTCAATGCATTCCCCGGCCCCTATCGCCTGCCCAAGTTCGGCTGGCGCGTCCGCGCCTGGTACACCAACACGGTGGGCCTCGGCGCCTATCGCGGCCCCTGGATGTTCGAGACGGTGGCGCGCGAGCAGGTGATCGACATCGCCGCCAAGCAGATGGGCATCGATTCGCTCGAACTGCGCCGGCGCAACGTCATCCACACCGCCGACCAGCCCTACAAGACCGCCTCCGGACAGGTGTACGACCGCGTGTCACCGGACCAGACGCTGGAGAAGGTCGTCGACATGATCGACGTCCCGGCCTTCCGCAAGATGCAGGAAGCGGCACGCAAGGAAGGCCGTTACCTGGGCCTGGGCATGAGCGTCTACATGGAGCCCACGGTGAACGCCATCGGCGGCATCCGCTCCACGTTCCAGGCGGAGACGCGCATGGACGCCTCGGGCCGCATCACCGTGAGCTCCCACATCGGCAATCCGGGCAACAGCATGGAGACCACGCTGGCGCAGATCGCGGCCGACGAACTGGGCGTGGACATCAAGGATGTGCGCGTCGTGTACGGTGACACCGGCAACACGCAGTTCGGCCCTGGTGCCGGCGGCAGCAAACAGGCTGTAGGCGCCGGCGGCGCGGTCACCGTGGCCGCCCAGGCGCTGCGCAAGAAGATCCTCGCCATTGGCGCCAAGATGCTGGAAGCCGCCCCGGAAGACCTCACCATCGAGAACGGCAAGGTCTTCGTCAAGGGCATCCCGCAGGTCGAACTCACGCTCAAGAAAATTGCGGAGTCCGCCTACTACCTCCCAAAGACCCTGCCTGAAGGCATGGAGCCGGGCCTCGCCACCAGCCATCGCATGACCCTCCCCGTCACGCACTGGGCCAACGCGGCGCATGCCTGCACCGTGGATGTCGATGTCGAGACCGGCGTGGTGAAAATCCTGCGCTGGGTGGCCAGCGAGGACTGCGGCGTGATGATCAACCCGACGGTGGTCGAGGGCCAGATGTCCGGCGGCATCGTGCAGGGCATCGGCGGCGTGCTGCTCGAACATTCGCTGTATGACGAGCGCGGCAACCCGCTGGCGGCAAGCTTCAAGGACTACCTGCTGCCGCTGGCCACCGACGTGCCGGTGATCGAGTACAGCCATGTCTGCACGCCCTCGGATACGCCCGGCGGCTTCAAGGGCGCCGGCGAAGGCGGCGCCATCATCGCCCCGCCCACGCTGGCCAACGCCATCGCCGACGCGCTCGCGCCTTTCAACATCGACTGCTCGCGCATGCCGCTGTCGCCGGATCGCCTGCTGATGGCGCTGGAGGCGTCGCGTTCCGGCAAGACATAGGCGCGCAATACAGGGGTACCCCCCTTGTGAAAGGGGGCCGACACGCCGCAGGCGTGCGGGGGGATTTCACGGTCGCCATCTCGCAAATCCCCCGGCGGGCCCGTGGCCCGTCCGCCCCCTTTGACAAGGGGGAATAATGGCAGCAGTTCTGCGTGTGGCTGAATATTGTGGCTAATCAGGTAATCTGAAGGAGGCGTCATGCGCGGTGTGGGATTCTTCGAGTTCGGCGGACCGGAAGTGCTGCGGGTGGTCGACCTGCCGGAAACGCATGCTGGCGCCGGCCAGGTACGCATTCGCGTCCACGCCGCGGCCGTCAACCCCACCGACACCTACACGCGCAAGGGTTCCCGAGCCGAGGCCATGCGCAGCATCCCTCCTCCCTACATTGTCGGGATGGACATTGCCGGCGTCATCGACGAGGTCGGCGCCGGCACCCGAACCGATCTGGCCGTTGGCGACAAGGTCATGGCCATGGTGGTGAACAGCGGCAGCCATGGCGGCTACCGGGAAAGCATCGTCCTGTCGGCTGACGCCGTCGTGCGCGCCCCTGCGAACGCCACGCTGATCGAGGCCGCGACACTGCCCATGAATGGCCTCACGGCCAGGCAGTCGCTGGATCAACTGGCGCTGCGCCCGGGCCAGACGCTGGCAGTCACGGGCGCGGCGGGATGCTACGGCGGCTATGTTGTCCAGCTGGCCAAGGCGGACGGCCTCAATGTCATCGCTGACGCATCGCCTGCCGACGCGCCGCTCGTTCGATCACTCGGCGCCGACATTGTCGTGCCGCGCGGCGACGACATCGCCGCGCAGATCCGCAAGGTCGCGCCCGACGGGGTGGATGGCCTCGCAGACGGATCGTTCCAAAGCGGGCTGGCCGTCGGCGCGGTGCGCGATGGCGGCGGCTTTGCTTCCGTGCGTCATTGGACCGGCGCGGAGCGCGGCATCACCTTCCACGAAACCTGGGTGCGCACTTATGACCACCGGGCGGATCTGCTGGATCGGATGCGACAACAGGTTGAAGCGGGCCTCGTCACGCTGCGCGTTGCCGCAACTTTCCCGCCGGAGCAGGCGTCGGAGGCCCATCGGCGGCTCGAGGCCAAGGGCACGCGCGGCCGCATGGTGATTCTGTTTTGACCCGCATGAACGCATCGAGCGCGGTCCCGCCCGCAGTAGGCGTGCAACCCCTGTTGCGGCATTGAATTCCACGAAGCACCGCACCTCGTGAACAACCTCAAACTTGCCCTCGGGGCAATGTTCCTGCAGCAGACCTTCATATCGCTCGGCAAGGCCCTGCCGGCGGTCATTGCGCCGGCCATCATCCTCGACCTGAATCTCGACCCCGCATGGGTTGGGGTCTATTTCGGCATCACGGCGTTCGCCTCCGTCGTCACCAATCTCGGTTGCGGCAGCCTGATCGTGCGCCATGGCGCCTTGCGCGTGAGCCAGGTTGCGCTGGTCCTGCTGGCGGTCGGCACTGCGTTGCTGACCCTGGGCACGCCGCTTGCGCTCGCCCTCTCCGCCATCATCTGCGGCGGGGGGACATCCGCTTCGACGCCGGCCAGCTCGCACCTGCTGGCCCGTTGCACGCTGCCCAAATTCTATCCCCTGGTGTTTTCCATCAAGCAGACGGCGGTGCCGGTCGGCCTGCTGCTGGCCGGAGTATTCGCGCCGCAGTTTACGGAATGGACGGATTGGCGCACCACGATGCTGGCGAGCGCGGTTGCGTGCGTGCTCTACGCCCTGTTGCTGCAACCCGTGCGCCGGTTGTTTGATGCCGACCGCGAGCCGACGCGCAGCTTCAGGATGTCGGATTTCCAGTCAACGCTGGCCTCGGTGCTCAAGACCCCGAACCTGCGCGCCCTGTCCCTGGCCTGCCTCGCCTTCAACGGCGTGCAGGCCTGCTTCACCGCGTATTTCGTGGTCTACCTGACCACCATTGGTTACACGCCGGTCGCCGCCGGTTTCCTGTTCTCCGTCGCAGTCGCAGTGGCCGTGCCCGGCCGCATCGTGTGGGGATGGCTGGGCAGCGTGCGTGTCACTCCGAGCGTCCTGATGGCGGGCCTTGCCTTCACCATGACGGCCAGCGTGATGCTGCTCGCGATGAGCGGACCGTCCTGGCCAACGCTGCTGATCGGCCTGGTTGCCTGCGTGCTGGGCGTCACCGCGCTGTCCTGGCACGGCATCCTGCTGGCCGAAGCCGCGCGCTTGGCGCCGGAGCACATGCGGGGCACCGTCACCGGCGGCGTGCTCTCGTTCGGCCAGGTGGGCGCGTCGGCATTTCCGCTTGTGTATTCGGCGCTCCTCAACGGCACCGGCAGTTACGGCATCGGCTTCATTGTTTGCGGTGTGCCGTCGCTGCTGGTGGGCGTGCAACTGCTGCGTCCGCGCCGGATCGCTCGGTCCTGAGGGCAGCGGGTCGGAGCGGGACGCGCATCCCCCGCTCGCTTACGTCCAGTTGAACACGGCAGACGCCGTCCCGTTCAGCATCCACGCCACGTCATCAGGCGGCAGGTAGCGCGCCGCGCCGACCCGGATGATGTCGACGTGCTCGGTGTAGCCGCCCAGGTCGCGCGCAATGATCTGGCTCTGGTCTGAACCCCACATCAGCCGTCGCGCACCGAACGCCGCGTGCACGCGCCGGATCAGCGGGTGCAGGTCGTCGAAGGGCGCGGGGCCGGTCGCGAAGCGCGGCAGCGACGACACCTTCAGGTACACGTTCGGATGAACGGACAGCGCCTCCAGGTCGGCCATCTTGCGCTCGCGGCTCTCCGCGGTGATCGGCCAGTTCATGTGATCGACGATGAGCTTCAATCCCGGATGACGGCGCGCCACCGGCCCCATCGCCTTGGCGTCGTTGTCCTGGAGCATGAACGCCACCGGGATGCCATGGCGCTCCAGCGCGCTCCAGAAAGGCGCCATCCCGTCGCCAGTCATCGTGGCCAGTAATTCTGGCGTCCATATCAGCAGGCGCATGCTGCACATGCGCGGGTCATCCAGCCAGCGTGCCAACCCATCGTAGGTCTGATGCCGCTCCGGCCAGAACCACCCCATCACCTTGAAGCGCTCCGGGTATCGCGCAGCAACATCCAGCGCGTAGTCGGGCGCCCAGTCGGTCAGCATCAATGGCGAAATGATTGCGCGCCCAACGCCCGCTGCATCCATCAGGGCCAGCATGCGCTCGGCCGTCATGGGCTCGGCCAGATGCGCCTTGGCGCCTTCGGCCCACGGCCACTTTGCACTGCTCGCCTCCCACAAATGCACTTGCGCGTCGGTAATCATTGCCCATCCTTTCCGTCATTGAGACGCCTGCGATCACGAAGGTCATCCCTACATGACCTTCGCCAATTTTGCGGCCAATGTGCACAAGCGCACCGACGCATTTCTCATCCGGCACCATTATCAGGCACGCTTATGGTGCATGTTGGATTGAATTGATGCGTTGGATTTCCTCGCCTCGAACGGAAGGCTTTGATCTTTCAAGCCTTGTCGCATCGGGCACGCTTGTTGCAATTGTACGAAGCAAAGGATTTGCAGCAGATTCCCGCTAGATCGAATCGCTGTGAAAGTGGGGAGGATCGAGATTTCTAACCTAGGAGATCGTCATGTCCCACACCACGCCCAGCGCGAGCATCTTCACCCGGATTCTGCTCCTGCCCCTGTTGCTCTTCGCGTTGATGGCCGCCGCGGCCCATGCGGCCGATGATGACGAGGCGCTGATCCTGGTGGCCAGGCCGCAGCTCAACGCCGATGCCATGTATGGCTCAACGATCCTCCTGGCAAAGCCCATGCGGGACGGCAGTTCCATCGGGTTCATCATCAACAAGCCGACGCCCGTTACGCTCGGCGAATTGTTTCCGGACCACCAGCCGTCATTGAAGGTCACCGAGTCGGTATTTCTCGGCGGGCCGGTTGGAACGAACATGATCGTTGCACTGGTCGCGCGTCATGAAAGCCCGGGGTCCGGATCCATCCAGCTGGCGCCCGACCTGTTTCTCGCAGTCAATGCACAGACCGTGGACCGTATCATCGAGAATGACCCCGAGCATGCGCGTTTCTTCGCCGGGGTCGTGGTGTGGCGACCGGGCGAACTGGAAGAGGAACTCAAGCGCGGGTTCTGGTACGAGATGGAGGCGGATACGGCACTGGTATTCCGCAAGCAGACCGTGGGACTGTGGGAAGAGCTGGCGCAAAAGTCGGCGATCAGTCGGGACGGTATTTAAGGCCGGGCACTTGCCAGGGCATTCATTTCGCCTTGGCCTCGCGCCGCGCCTTCCAGATCCCCTCGATCGGAGCGACGTGTTCGCTTTGGCCGACTCCCCCAAGGCCGTATAGGCCGAGCACGGTGCGAAGCACACGATAGTGATCGATGCGCTCGCCGTAGGTGCCCCGGCGCACCATGGCACCGGTGAATATCGTGACGATGCGGTTGCCCTCCGATCCGTCGTCCTCGTCGAAGGTCAGGATGAACAAGCCGTTGTTGGCATCGGCCCAGCGCACATAGGCATCCAGATGCGTCTCGAGCCAGGCATCCCCGCGACGTATCGTCTCCGGCTCCCTGCCGTCATGCATGTCGTTGGACTGGTCAGGCACCACCATCGATACGGTGGGCAGGCGTGCCGGATCGGATGGAAACGCGGAGAACGGCTGGTTCATCGCCGCGGGCAATCCACCGCCCCCCGCCAGTTCACCCTGCTGCCACCCGACCACGGGGTTGTGCTTGCGCTGGTAGTTCCCGGCCGAGCAGCCCGTGTATCCGACCGCGGGCATGGCCTCCGAATAAATCGCAAACGAGCGGCCCGCCTTCAACAGTGAGGCGGCCAGGTTGTCCCCGCGCACGGCTGCCGGGCATTCGTTGCCCTTCACGCCCTGCGTCGAACCGGAAAAAAGCGCAAGGTAGTTGGGTTGGCTCGGATGCGTAATGCCGTAGGATTGCGAAAACAGCGTGCCGCGTCGTGCCAACGAATTGATGTAAGGCGCAGCCGGATTGCCGATAATGCGCGAATACGGCCGGTTTTCCATGATCGCAATGACGATGCGCGAGGGCGCGGGCGGCAGGCCGGCGCGCTCGAGCCCTGCGGCAGGCGCCTTTGCAGGCAGGAACATGAGCGCCAGAAAGCAAAGAACGCCAATGGCTTTATGATCATAATTCTTTGCTACAAGTAAGTGCATCAGTGATATTTCATCCAAATCGATAAGAATATCGGAGCTTCAAACCATGACTTTTCGGCAACTGTTCGACGCTGCATCCTCGACCTATACCTATCTTATCGCGGACGACGCCACCCACGAAGCCGTCCTCATCGACCCGGTGATCGAGCAGCTCGAGCGCGACCTCGCGCTCTTGCGCGACAACGGGCTCACGCTGCGCTACACGCTGGACACCCACGTGCACGCGGACCACGTCACCGCCGCACAGGCCATCAAGCAGGCGCTCGGGGTTCAGCAGGGAAATACGCAGGCAGGCTCCGGGGTGCAGACAGCGGTGTCCCGCGACTGCAATGCCGCGGGCTACGACCGCTACCTCGGCGATGGCGATGTCATCCTCTTCGGGCACGAGGAAATCCTCGTCATCGCCACCCCGGGGCACACCGCAGGCAGCGTGTCCTTCCTGTGGCGCGACCGCCTGTTCACCGGCGATGCGCTGTTGATCGGCGGCTGCGGCCGCACCGACTTCCAGAGCGGAAGCGCCGAGGCCCTCTATCACAGCATTACGGTCAAGCTCTTCGCCCTGGACGAGCAGGTGCTGGTCTACCCCGGGCATGACTACAAGGGACGGCGCGTCAGCAGCATCGGCGAGGAAAAGCTGTTCAATGCCCGCATCACGGGCAAGACGCTGGCCGAATTCGTGCAGACCATGGCCTCGCTCGGCCTGCCCGCCCCCAAGCGCATCCATGAGGCAGTGCCCGCGAACCTTGTCGGCGGTGCCGAATTGCCGGCGGGGCTGAGGGCGCCGGCATCGACTGCGCTTGCCGACCGCCAGAGCGTCTCGGTGCAGCAGTTCTCCGAGCAGTGGCGCGAAACCGAGGCGTCGGCTCGTGCGCTGCTGATCGACGTGCGTACGCCGGCCGAGTTCTCGCAGGAGCATGTCGACGGCGCGGAGAACATCCCGCTGGACCAGCTGGATGCCATCGCGCTGATGGGGCGCACAGGTCCCGGGAAACCCGTGTTCATCATCTGCCAGCCCGGCACGCGCAGCCAGCTCGCCACCGAGCGCCTGCGCGCGGCGGGCATGACCCACGTGGTGCATGTGGACGGCGGCACCAACGCCTGGCGGATGGCGGGACTGCCGCTGGCCAAGCAGGGCGCCGTCCGCTGAGAACCTGCCTACTCTGATCAGCGCGTTGCTGCGCGCTTGCGGCCAGCTGTCTTCGCCGCATCGCCGGTGGTGGCGAACAGCTTGAGCCGCGCCGATGAGCTGATGGCCACAACCGCCGGATGGGCGAGCTTGCGCTCGACCGAGATGGCATAGAACTGGTCGGTAATTTCGTCCGTTCCGCCCAGCGATATCACCCCGAAATGCCTGCAGACCACCGGCGCAATGGCCTTGGGCGCGAGGAACACGCCCGCACCCGCCTCGCCGAACGCCTTCATCAGCGCACCATCGTCGAACTCGCCGACGATGCGCGGCCGCAGCTGGCGCTGCGACATCCACGTCATCAGCCGCGGCCGCACCGCGGAATCCTCGCCCGGCAAGAGCAACGGTGCACCCTCCAGGCACTCCGGGAACTTGCCCTTCAACTGTTTGGCAAGACCCGGCGTGGCAAGGAACTCCACGCCGCACTCCCCCAGCAGGTGGTTGAACCCGCGCACGTTGACATTGGAGGGCATGGGACGGTCGGAAATCACGATATCCAGCCGCTGCACCGCGAGGTCGGCCAGGAGGTCCATGAACTTGCCTTCGCGGCACACCATGCGCACCGTCTCGTCCAGGTGCACCGCCGGCTCCACCAGCTGGTAGGCGAGCGATTTCGGCACCGAGTCGATGATACCGACCCGGAACACCAGCGCGCGCGAACCCTGCTCGTTGCGCAGCGACTCCAACAGCTCCTGTCCCAGGGCGAAGATCTCGTCGGCGTAGCTGAGCGCGATGCGGCCGGCGTCTGTCAACTCCATGCGGCGCCCGACCCGGTCGAACAACCGGTACCCAAGCACGTCCTCGAAGAGCGTCAGCTGTCCGCTGATGGTCTGCGGCGTCAGGTGCAGGCGCTCGCCGGCGCGCGTGATGCTGCCCGCCTTGGCCACCGCCCAGAAATAGTGCAGGTGCTTGTAATTGATTGCCGCCAAGGAATCCTCCGGAAGGTGTCCTGAGTGTTTATCGTCTTTATCGAAACTGCATTTAATTATATTCGACTTTTCCTTACCTTTGGCAACCCCTAATCTTCGCCCAGGCCTGCAAGCCGCCGGCCCGACCCTTGAAACGCATGGAGGAATGTCATGGCATCCGCATTGCACCTGAGCATCCGTTCGCACGGCTTCACGCTGACACCGGCCATCCGCGACTACACCGAGCGCCGGCTGCGCTTCGCCCTGTCCCACGCCGCCGGCCGGGTGACCGCCATCACGGTGGTACTCTCCGACATCAACGGCCCGCGCGGTGGCCGGGACAAGTGCTGCCGCGTGCGCATCAGCGTCAAGGACCAGCAGGTGATGGTCATCGACGACATCCAGGACAACCTCTACGTCGCCATTGACCGCGCCGCCGACCGGGCCGCCCGAACGGTGTCGCGCCGGCTCGGGCGCACCGTGAATGACGTTCGTCATCCGCGCCCGCAACGTGAAAGCGTGGCAGGCGCGCACGATGCCACAACTCCTGGCGACACCACCAATGCGCACTGAACCGGCCGCGGGCGCAGCACGCTCACACAAAATGCGCGACGCGCACGATGCGTTCGAGGCCCACGCACGGAAATTGGCCAGGCTGCGCCGCAGCCGCGCTCCGTCGGTCGCCATCGTCGCGAGCGACAGGCGCATCCCCGCCCTGCGGCTGCTGCTCAGCACGACACTGGCGCTGGCCCTGCTGCTTCACTGGTTGCGCTAGCCGCGAGCTAAAATGTAACGGTCGCAACCGAGGGACAACGCTTCATGATCGAGAGCATCGGCACCTGGTGGATGTGGGCGGGCTTCTTCGTCTTCGTGACCATCATGATCGCGGTGGACCTGTTCGCCCTCGGCGGCCGGCGCGCCCGCAGGATATCGCTGCGCGAAGCGGCCGGCTGGTCGGTGGTCTGGGTGTCCATCGCGCTCGCCTTCAACGCGCTGTTGTGGTGGCACCTGGACGCCACCGCCGGACGCGAGGTCGCCAACGCCAAGGGACTGGAGTTCCTGACCGGCTACGTCATCGAAAAGGCGCTGGCGGTGGACAACATCTTCGTCTGGCTGATGCTGTTCACCTACTTCGCCGTTCCCGCCGAATACCAGCGCCGCGTGCTCCTCTACGGCGTGATCGGCGCGATTGTGATGCGCACCGTCATGATCTTCGCCGGCGCATGGCTGATCAGCCAGTTCCACTGGATCCTGTATTTCTTCGGGGCATTCCTGGTCTTTACCGCGATCAAGATGGCCTGGATGGCCGCCGAAACGCCGGACCTGGAGAAGAATCCGCTGCTGCGCTGGATGCGCGGGCACCTGCGCATCACGCCCGAACTGCACGCGGAGCGCTTTTTCGTCGTCAAGGACGGCGTGCGCTTCGCCACCCCGCTGTTTCTCGTGCTGGTGCTCGTGGAATTCACCGACCTGGTGTTTGCGGTGGACAGCATTCCGGCCATCTTCGCCATCACCACCGACCCGTTCATCGTGCTGACCTCCAATGTCTTCGCCATCCTCGGCCTGCGGGCGATGTATTTCCTGCTGCAGGACGTCGCCGATCGCTTCCATCTGCTCAAGTACGGGCTTGCCGCGGTCCTCGGTTTCGTCGGCACCAAGATGCTGGTGGTCGAATGGATCAAGCTGCCCGTGGTCCTGTCGCTGGGCGTCGTGGCGGCAATACTTGCGGCATCCGTCGTCGCCAGCCTCCTGTATCCCCCGGCGCCGAAATCCGAGGGTGCCGCGAGCCGCTGACAGGACGTTTCGCGCGCATGTCCGGCGCCCCGTCGATCAAGCGGGAACTGGCGCGAAGCAGGACCCTGACGTAGACTTTCGCGCTTTCATCCGCAACCACGCCCATGAACCTGAAACGACTCCGCGGCGTCCTCGCCACGCTCCTCGCGCTCGGCTTCGCCGCCGCACACGCCCAGACGCAGGACACCCTTCCCGCCCCGATCGGGCAGGTCAGCAAGGACTCGGTGTGGGTGCCGACGCCGGATCTTCTCATCCACCGCATGCTGCAACTGGCGGACACCACGCGCCGCGACTTCGTCATCGACCTGGGATCGGGCGACGGCCGCATCCCCATCGCCGCAGCCAGGGTTTTCGGCGCGCGTGCGCTGGGGGTCGAACTCGAACAGAACCTCATCGACTATTCCATCCGTTCGGCAAAACGGCAGGGCGTGGCGGGGCGCGCGAAATTCATCAAGCAGGATCTGTTCGAAACCGACCTGTCAAAAGCGACGGTGATCGCCATGTACATCAGCCCGCCGGTGATGGAGAAGCTGCGCGCGAAGCTGCTCACGCTCGCACCGGGCACCCGCATCGTCTCGCACCACTTCACGCTGGGCGATTGGGCTCCGGACGAAATGGTGCAGGTGGAGGAGCGACGCGCCTACCTGTGGCTGGTGCCGGCGCGGGTGGAAGGTCGCTGGGCGATGCGAATGGGCGACACCGATTACGCACTGCGCTTCGAGCAGGCCCACCAGATGCTCGCGAGCGCCGCCGACATCGACGGGCGCCCCACCACCGCGTTCGGCGCGCGCCTCCGGGGCGACACCATCCGCTTCAACCTGATCGATCGCAACGGCGATTCGCGCCTCTTCACGGGCAGGGTGCAGGGCAAGGCCATGCGCGGCGACTCGAACGTGCTGGGCGGGCAGCTGCCGGCCCCCTGGTCGGCGAAGCTGCTGCCCTGAGGCGATCCTTTATTACTGCCAATTCTGTCTATAGCGACTTACCATGCTTAGCTAAATAACGGTAATACTGTCATTCGTTAAGCGTTGTTTTTCTCATCGTCCCAGCCCCTTGCGGGGATGCCTGCGCCCACTGCAGCCAGCGCTCGACGCGGCTGCGAAGCTCCGCGCGCAGCTCGGGCGCCATCGGCTCCGGGTCGAAGCGCAGCCGGTAATGCAGCCTGACGATGGCGCGCAGCTCATCGATGCCATCCGGCTCGAGCCCGCCCTTGGCCAGGCGCGGCAGCCAGGCCGTCAGCGGCTCGGCCGCGTCGCGGGCGAGGTTCCTTGCCGCCAGCAGCTTCTCGATGCGATAGAACTCGGAATCGGCCCCGGCCACCGGCGCTGCGCCTTGCGCGCCGGCGAACGCCTGCACGCGCTTTCCCGGCCCGCGGAAGATGCGCCAGGCGAGCCACGCGAAGAGCACCACCAGGAGGCCGATCAGGAGCGGCCGCGACACCGTATCGTCATCGGATGTCTGGTAGCGCCCCCAGGCAAAGCGCAGCCACGACCAGGCGTCGGTGAACCACTGCGTCAGCCCCGCCTCCCCGCCCTCCACGGCGAACCATTGCGGCGGCGTGGTGTCGATGTCAACCCAGGCCCCGTAGATCCAGGCGCGCGCCCAGGCGTGGGCATGGCGCTCGCGCACCACGAACTCCTCTCCCGAACCGCGCTCCTGCACCGAGAAGCCGGTGGCGTAGCGCGCCGCGATACCGGCTTCGCGCAACAGCAGCACGGTGGCGCTGGCGAAGTACTCGCAGTGCCCCGCGCGCGTGCGCGTGAGGAAAGTCCCCAGCGCCGTGGGCACCTGCGGCGACGAGGCCTGGAGCCAGGTGGTGTAGCGGAACTTCTCGGCGAAGAAGCGCTCGATGCGACGGCGCGCCTCGCCCGGCGCGAGGCCACGCAGTCCGAGTTCCGCCGCCACGGCGCCCAGCGTCTCGCGCTCACGCGCGGGCACGGCGTAGTCCGCGTCGGCCGGCGGCGACTCCACCGACGCGCCCTCCCCTCGGTAGGCGCGATAGCGCAGGAACCCGGGCGCCGTGTCGACGTTGGTGCTGCCGAAACCGCTACGCCGCAGCTCGGCCGGCGGCAGGCCGTCGAGGAACACCGTGCCGATGGGCAGCGCGAGGATGGTCTTGCCGTTCCTCGCATAATCGATCACCTCGACGGCGCGTTCGCGCGCGCGCTCCGCCATGGCGCCAGCGCCGGCACCCGCTGCGCTGCCGCCCGCCCGCAGCGACCAGCCCTGCTCCGCATCGCCCGGCAACGCATCGAAGTTCACCGGGCGCGCGATCCAGCTCGGGGAAAAGAACACGTTGTAGCTGGCGCGATGCAACAGGAGCGGCAGCGGTTGCTCGCCGGAAGGCCCCGCCGGCACATGCACGCGCATCACGATGCGGTCCGAAAGCTTGAGCGCGCCGATCTGCCCGATCTGGCTGTGGGTGCGAAACGGATTGGCGTCCACCGAGCGGTCGAGCAGCTCGCCCACCCACTCGCTCAACGCCCCCTGGAACTGGTTGAGCGCCAGGTGCCCGCCATAGCCCAGCACGCTCGCCCCCATCAGCATGGCGAAGGCCACGGTGCGGTGATAGCGCCTCGAGCGCAGGTTCCACAACGACCAGGAGGCGAACACCGCCGCGCCAGCGTAGAACATTTCATTCCTGACATTGGCCGTGGAGGCGCCGAGCACGCAGGCGATGACGTAGACGAAGCCCATGTCCACGCGCATGCCGGTGGGCCGGCGCGCGCGGAGCGTCACGAACAGCACCGACACATCCAGCGGCGCGCGCACGAGGTAAGCCTGCACCACGGCCAGCGGGGCGAGCGTCAGCGGCAGCCATTGCGCCATGCCGATCACGGTGCGCCCGGCGCGCGGCGCCTCCAGCGTCACCAGGAGCCACGCGCCCACGGCGATCAGCGCCAGCGAGGACAGGTCGGCGAAGCGATTGACGCCCTGCAGATCGAGCGTGAGCGCCGGCCGCCACAGCACCCGCGCCTCGATGGCGATGGCGAGCGGCACCGCCAGCGGCAGCCAGCCCGTCTGCCAGCCCCAGAAGAGCAGCGCCGCGCCAACCATGCCGAATGGCGTGTTCACGTGCTCGCCCTCATAGCGACAAGAGATCCTCTTGCACGTGTCCGACGCGCACGCGGTGCACGCCCGCCGCCGCGTAGATCGCCGAATCGATCGCCGCAGCGTCATCCACCACCGCGAGCACCAGCAGCTGCAGGCCGGCGGCGCGCAGCGCCTCCACCAGCCGGCGACGGCCTTCATCCCACGCGCCGAGGACGAGAATGCAGCCGCTCAGCTCGCCGCGCCGCTCGAGCACCGCGCGCTCCAGGTGCTGCAAGGTATCGCGCTCCTGTCGCTGCACCCCCGCCAGCACTTCAAGCAGGTGCTCGGCACGTAGCAAGCCGCGACCAGCGGTATACACATGGGCCTCCTCGCCCACGAACAGCATGTCGAGCAGGCATTCCTGCGTATCCAGGGTGTAGACAAAGGACGCCGCCACCGACACAGCCTCCTCGAAGGCCAGCCCGTCGGCGTCCCCCTCGTGGACCGGCGCAGTGTCCAGGGCCAGCGCATGGCGCTCGAAGAACTCGGTCTGGAATTCCTTGACGATGGGCTGGCCCAGGCGCGCGAAGCTCTTCCAGTGCATGCGCTGCAGCGGGGCGCCCGGGCGGTAATCGCGCAGGCCGAAGAATTCCTCGGAGTCGCCCGTCGAGGAGGCCAGCGCCACGCCGCCCGGCTGGTAGCGGCGATGGCCCGCCAGCGTGATCGGCGCGAGGCGATAGCGCCGCGGCAGCACCAGCACCGACTGCGGCAAAGCGTTGCGCACGAAGGCGCGGCACAGCCGCAGCGGATCGGTGCGCGCCAGGCTCACGCCGGCAAAGCGCACCGCGCCGCGCCGCCGCGGCGTCAGGCGCACGTTGACCGCCACCTCACCGCCTGCCGGCAGCACGGGCAGGTCGCGCGCTTCCACCGTGCCGTTGCGCCGCTCGGCCAGCAGCCAGGTCCAGGCGTAAAAGCCCATGAATTCATCGATCTTGTTGCGCTTGACGCCGGGCTCCTTGGCGCGCGAGAGCTCCGCGCGCGTGGGCCAGTCGAAGGCCAGGTCCTCGTACAGCGTCAGCCCGCGCTCGGCGCGGCCGGATGCGCTTCCTGTCTTGCGCACCCGCACGCGGTACTCCAGCGGCTCGCCGGCGGTGGCGAAGCGCGGCAGGTCGCGGCGCACGGCAAACCGCCCGCGATTGCGCCGACGATAGGTCACGGACGTCACGGACAGGAACAGCACGGAGAGCAGCAACAGCGACACGAGGAACGTGAAGCCCTGGTAGGCCGTGGTCTGCTCGGTGTCGATGCCGAAGAGCGCGAACGCCACCGTCGCCGTCACCGCCACGCGCCCGACGCCGGTGAGGCGGCGCTCCGACCAATGCGTGAAGCGCGACAGCCGCCGGTACGAGTAGTAGAAGAGCCAGCGCGTGACGGCGCGCAACATCGCCAGCGGGTGCTCGATGCGCACCGGTCCGTCCCCGCCTACGCCGGCACCGGCAGCGTCTCCAACAACTCCTCGACCAGCCGGCGGCCGGTGGTGCCGGAGAACTTGGCCTGCGGCTCGATCACCAGGCGATGCGCGATCACCGCCACTGCCATCTCGCGCACATGTTCCGGGTGCACGAACTCGGCCCCGTCAAAGAGCGCCAGCGCCTGGGCCGTGCGCGTCAGCGCGATGGAGGCGCGCGGCCCGGCGCCCAGCGACACGCCGGTGGCCGTTCGCGTCGCGCGCACCAGCGCGATGGCATAGTCTCGCACCTCGGCGCTGATGCGCACTTCGCCCACTGCGGCGCGCAATGCACCGATGTCCGTTGGCGCGACGCAGGCGGCCAGCGCCGCCAGCGGATGCGTGCGCTCCTGCGAGGACACCACCTCAGCCTCGGTCTGGGCATCCACGTAGCCCAGCGCAAGGCAAGCCGCGAAGCGGTCCATCTGCGCCTCGGGCAACGGGTAGGTGCCGCGGAACTCCACCGGGTTCTGCGTGGCAATGACGAAGAAATCGTCCAGCTTCCAGGTCTTGCCTTCGATCGACACCTGGCCTTCGGCCATCACCTCGAGCAGCGCCGACTGCGTACGGGGAGACGCCCGGTTGATCTCGTCGGCTAGCAACACGTTCGTGAAGATGGGCCCCTGGTGGAAGACGAAGCTCTGGTCACGCGGGTTGTACACCGACACGCCGAGGATGTCCGAGGGCAAGAGGTCAGGCGTGAACTGCACGCGGCGGAATTTCTCGCCGGTGGACACCGCCAGCGCCTTGGCGAGCGTGGTCTTGCCTGTTCCCGGCAAGTCTTCCAGCAATACGTGCCCCCCGGCCGCATAGGCTGCGAGCAGGCGGCGCAACACCCCGTCCGAGCCGCGGATCACCCGGGCGATGTTGGCGTGGATGGCAAGGAAGGTGTCGGCGGGTGAATTCAATGGACGGGCTCCGTAAGGCAGTGGAAAACAACCGGAAACTGCGGCGGCAGCGACAATCTTACCGTGCGATGGCGCTGCGGCGGAGCGAGCCCGACTAATACTGCCAATTCCGATCTATTACCAGCTACTACCTTGTGGAGATACGCGAATTCCTGACAGGTCTGTCATTCCGCTTTGATGTTGTTGTCCCGAATGACCTTCCCCCACTTCGTATAGGTCTCGTTCAGCGACTCCGCATATTGGGAAGGATCGAGATACATCACCCCATTGCCCACCGAGATGACTCTCTCCACTTCAGGCTCGGCCAATGACTGCTTTATTGCCGCACTCAACCGATCGACGATCGCGCGCGGCGTACCCGCTGGCGCGGCAATGCCGTGAGAAGCGATGACTTCGAGTTCCGGGTGTCCCAGTTCGCGCGCCGTCGGCACATCCGGAAGCAAGTTGGTCCGCTGGGGCAACAACACCATGAGCGGAACGGTTTGCCCCGCCTTCACATAGGCGGCATTGGCAGTCAGGCTGTCCACCATGGCAACGAGGTCCCCGGCCAGGAAATCGATGGTGTATTGGCTGGTGCCCTTGTAGGGAACATGGTTCAGGTTCAGGTTGAATTTCTTTTCGATGAGGATCATCGCAAGGTGCGTGGTGCTCCCGATGCCATTGCTGCCGTAGGGCAGTTTCCTTTGCGAATTGGTCTTTGCATAATCCAGGAAATCATTCAGTGTCCTTACGTTCGGCAAGGCCTTCTTGCTGCTGAACAGAAACAGCAGCGATGAGGAAACCATGGCGATGGGCGCCATGTTCTTGTTCGCATCGAAAGGCAGGCCCTGCAGTGCGCGGGCAAGGACGTAGCCGCTCGCTACCTCGAGCAGGGTGTAACCGTCGGCCGGACTTGCGGCGACAAAATCGGCACCCACCGCCCCGGTTGCCGGGCTTGTTTTCAATCACAACCGGTTGACCCAGCTTGCGACCGATGCTCTGACCAATGGCCCGGAATATGGGATCGGGGGTCGTTCCCGCACCCCAGGGAATGATGATTCTTATCGGCTTGCTCGGATACTCCTGCGCGACCGTCGATGGTGCAAACGAACCCAGCAATGCCCCTACCAAGACAAAGTGCAGCAAATCGCTCGATCGCATGTTCAGCCCCTTCCCATTGGATGTTTCTCGCTCACCTTGCGCGTGCAGACATTGCCGGCTTTTGCGCCGCTCCTGAGCCGGACAGAACCTCCTGCGCCGCCTGTTCCACCACCGTACCCTTGAAGAAATCGGGGTTCATCCCGCCATGCAATTCGACGATGTTGCTAAAGGTGAACTCGCGGAAATTCTCCTCGGTGATGAGGCCGTCATCCACCATCTCCCAGGCCTCCTCCAGCACTTCGGTGGCGTCCGGCACATCGAAGTGCGACACGTCGGAGCCCATGATGGCCTTCATGCGCACCTTCATGCGCGGATCGAAGGCCCAGGCGGTGATGGGGTCATCCGCCTCGCAGCCGAAATAGAAGTTGTCCACGAACAGCCGATCGATGTCCGCGACGTCCTCGATCTTCACATGGGCGAATTCGTCCTCATGCCGGTCGCGCTCGGCCAGTTCCGCCTGCGACTTGTCGTGCACGAAGTGCAGGTTGCGCGCCAGGATCTCGTCGAGGCGGCCTTCGAAGCGCTTGTTTCCCGCGGTGTACTTCTCCATCAGGCTGCGCACCTCGCCGAGATCCAGTTTCGCCGGATCGAGGTTGCGGTCCAGCGCTTGCTTGTTGCGCTTCTTCCAGTGCCCGATCAGGTCCGCGTGCAGGTTGCAGGCCCAGCCCACGCCGCCCTCGAGGAAACCGAACTTGAGCGTCGGGAAGCGCTGCGTCACACCACCCATGAACAGTCCGCGCGCAAAAGCATGGTGGCTCTGCGCGAAGTGGCCCAGGTGGTTGCCGACGAAGCTGGTGGGCGAGGAGCGGTCGGGCCAGCCCATGCTGCCATTGTGGTTGGTCACCGCCACCTTCAGCTCGACCATCTTGGCCCATACCGGGTCGTAGTCGTAGGGGCTGTCCATGCCCAGGTTGTCGACATAGACGCGGCGCTTCGCGGGATCGGGCTGCCAGTCGGCATCGGCTTCGATCCGGCGCGGCACGGTGCAGTTCATCACCAGCGCCTTGAGTCCCAGCGTGCGCACGGCGTACTCGGCCTCCTCGATGGCCTCCGCGGGCGTGTTGAGCGCACACACTCCGGCCGGCGTCATGCGATCGCCATAGGGCCGGAACATGTCGGCGGCCATGACGTTGTAGGCACGAATGATCGAGCGGCGCATGTCGTCGTCGGGCATGCGCGGCAGCAGAAAGCCGAGGCTCGGGTAGACCAGCGCGAAGTCGATGCCCAGGTCGTCCAGGCGTTCATGGAACAGCCGGGGCACCATCGCTGCCGTGCGATCGAGGGTGTTGCTCGGCAACTGCCACCAGGGCGAACGCTGCATGCGATTGCGGGCGCGCTCGGCCGGCGTCACGCGGTACCAGTCGTAACCAAGATACGCGGACGCCAGCGCCCTGTAGCGGTCCACGCTCTTCGCACCCGCCACTTCGCCCAGGTAGTCCAGGAAAATCGGCTGCAGCTCCAGCCAGTGGCCATCGCCATCGATCACCGGGTGTTTGAGGCCGCGTCGGACGCGGCGCGCAGATGTTTCAGCCATTCCCCTCTCCCCTCATGTGCAATCCATTGAATGCAGGCTAACGTGCCTCGGCCAGCGGGCCGCGCAGCACCCGTCCCGGCATGGCGCCGGTGTGCTCGCCGTCGCGCAGGATGACCTGGCCCGCCACGATGGTCGCCGCGATCCCCGTGGCCCGCTGCTTGAGCCGCAACCCGTTCGCCGGCAGGTCGTGCGCCGCCTCCGGCATGGCCGGTGCCACCGTCTCGGGATCGAACACCACGAGATCGGCCACGTTACCCGATGCCACCAGGCCGCGATGCTGCAATTGCCAGGCCAGCGCCGAGTCGAAGGTGAGCTTGCGCACGGCCTGCTCCCAGCTCAGCACGCCCTTCTCGCGCACCCAGTAGGCGAGCAGGAAGGTCGGCATCGAGGAGTCGATGATCTGGCTCACATGCGCCCCGGAGTCCGACCCGCCGACCACCGAATTGGGATGCATCAGCAGCTTCTCGACGTCGCGCATGTCGCAGTTGGCAATGGGCTGCACGAAAAACTGCTCGAGATTGGTGGCCAGAGCCGCATCGATCATCACATCGGCCGGCGTTACACCGCGCTCGGCCGCCAGGCTTGCCACGCTGCGGTAGGGCCCGATCGGCGAGTCGAATAGGCACAGCGCATCCCAGTCCGGGGCACGCGCCTCCACGCCGCGCGAGTTGCTGCCGTAGGGCCCGTTCATGGCCTCGGCCACCAGTCGAGCGCGCAGCGCCGGGTCCAGCAGACCCGCCTTCTGCGCATCGAGCGGCTTGCTGCGCAGGGTCTTCCACGTCGGTAACTGATCGAACGGCAGCCGCACCTTGAAGCCGAGGATGGACTGCACCGCGCGGCACTGCACCTGCGACACCATGCGTCCGCCCTGCGCCACCGTGCGCTCGGTCAGGGCCAGCATCTCCTTCCAGGCATCGCCATGCCATGGCACGTTGACCGTGATGAAGGTCACAGGCCGCCCCGACTCGAGGGCCAGCGCCTGCAACGCGTCCTGGAATGGCCGCCGCGACTCCGGCGTCCCGAAATTCTCGGTAGTGATCTCGAACAGGCCCGCGCCCAGCGCCCCCATGGCATTGACCAGGGTGCGGATCTCGCTCCAATCGGCAACTCGGCTCGGCACCGGCTTGTCGTCATAGGTGCTGTGCGAATCGGTGCGCGAGGTCGAAAAGCCGATGGCGCCCGCCTTCAGCGCCGACTCCAGTTCGCGCGTCATCGCCTCGACTTCCGAAGCAGAGGCCTTCTGCTCGAATGCACGCTCGCCCATCACGTAGGTGCGCAGGGCGCTGTGACCGATATAGCCCGCATAGTTGATGTTCTTCGGCAGCGCATCGAGCACATCAAGGTACTGCGCGAAGGTTTCCCATTTCCACTCGATGCCGGCCAGCATGGTCGCTCGCGCGATGTCCTCGGCGCGCTCGATGCTGCGAAAGACCAGGTCTGCTTCGGATGCGCGACAGGGTGCCAGCGTGAAACCGCAATTGCCCATGATGGTGCTGGTCACGCCGTGCCACGAGGGGCAGGTGCCCAGCGGGTCCCAGAACACCTGCGCATCCATGTGCGAATGGACTTCGATGAAGCCGGGCGCGACGAACTTGCCCTCGGCGTCAATCTCCTGCGCTCCGCGTTCGCGGATGCGACCGATGAAGTCGATCCGGTCGCCCTTGATGCCCACGTCGGCGCGATAGCGCGGCCGGCCGGATCCATCGACCACCGTACCGTTGCGTATTACCAGATCGAAATTCATAGTCGGCTCCCTTAATCGGTTGGTTTGCTATCGCTTGAACATTGCTTTCCACTACGCGGTGCACGCCCTCACCACCTCGGGCGTGTGGGGCACGGGTCATAGTCTTGCACCGCGCGACTGTCCCGCGCCTCGCCCCGGCACCAATGCGCGCACGTCCCCACCTCGAATGAAAGCACCACGGATCCAACGAGCCCCGCCGCCAGGTGTAACGCGTACGCCGAGAACAGAACTTACCGCGCGATCCCTTACCTGCGTGCAGGCCATCCTGATCAGGTACGGTAAGCGGTCCCTCGCTCACGCTCGAGCTTTCGTATCAGCGCGGGCCATTCCAGGATGCCGCACTCGGCCGCGCCGCCGCGGCTGTAGACGCGCCGCCCGACCTCCACCGACCGCTCGACGATGTCGTCGGCCGGTCGCACCAGCTTCGAGCGTCCCGATTGGCCGGAAATCTGGAATTGACAGGCGCTCTCCAGCTTGTACATCCACACGAAGGCCTCCGCCACGGTGGCGCCGGCGGTCATCCCCCCGTGATTGCGCATGATGACGCAGCGCCCGTGCTCGCCGATGTTGGCGAGCAGACGCACCTGCTCGTCGGACTTCATCCCGATCGCCGGGCCCTCGAAGTCGTGGTACGACAGGAACCCGAGGATGGTCAGCGCCTTTTGCGTGAGGGGCAAGAGGCCGTCTTCCTGCATGCCGATGGCGTTGATCGCCTCGGTGTGGGTATGGATGATGCAGGCGAGGTCGGGCCGCGCCTTGTGGACGGCGCCGTGGATCTTGAAGCCGGAAACGTTGATGGCTTCAGTGGAGCCCGAGATCACGTTACCCTCGTGGTCCACCTTCATGAGGGACGAGGCGGTGATTTCCTCGTAGAACATGCCGAATGGGTTGAGCAGGTACTGGTTCTCGACGCCCGGAACGATCATGGAAAAGTGCGTTCCCGCCATGTCGCTCATGCCGTAGATGTCCGCGAGCTGGTAGGCGGCAGCCAGTTCACAGCGCGCCTGCCACTCGGCCGCGCTCATCCCCGCCGGCGGATTGTCGAACACCGGTTGCTTCAACTGGACTGACATGACTTCTCCCTGCAACGATGCACGATTCAGATCAATCGGGCCTTGTTGTAAAACGCCTTGCGCCAGCGCGACACCTTCACATCGCTGAACAGGCCCACCTTGTGGAACGGGTCGTCCCGATAGAAGCGCTCGGCCTCGGCCCGATCGTCGGTGTCGACGATGTACATGCTGGCGTTGCCGCCCGTGCCGTCGTCCTCGATGAGGGCGCCTGCCGCAAGCAGCATGTGCTTGTTGGCGTCGAGGTATTCCACATGGACCGCGCGCGTGTCGGCGCGCAGCTTGGCTGAGTCGGGCTTGTCTGTCATCAGGATGACGTAAGGCATGGCGGTAGTCCCCGGAAAAGCATTGAATGGATCGCCACCGAAGGGCGGCGACGTTGGATCATGGCACATGCCGGCAAAACCGTGTGATGGCCCGTGGGCGGCCCGCGACAACCCTACGACAAGGTGAATCCCTTGTAGTCATTCCTCGCGATTTCATCGCAGCGGTTGCGATAGGCCGGCACGCCCGCGTCATAGGGCATGTAGACGCGGATCTTTCCCGGAACATTCGCGCCCAGATACCAGGAGTTGCAACTGTCGCTGACATTGATCCGACCTGCCACGATCGCAGCCGTTTCGGCAACCCATGCCTCCTGCACGTCGATGTTGGCCTCCATCGACCTCAGGCCCTTGTCACGCAGGTAGGCGAGGCAATCGCCGATCCATCGCACATGCTGCTCGATGGAGACGATCATGTTGCTGTGCACCGAGGGGCTGCCAGGACCGGTGATGGTGAACAGGTTCGGAAACCCGTGCGACTGCAGCCCCAGGTAGGTGCGCGGCCCCTGGGATTGCCACAGGTCACGCAGGCGTTGCCCCCCGCGCCCGGTAATGTCGATGCGGTTGAGCGCGCCGGTCATTGCATCGAAGCCGGTGGAGAACACGATGACGTCGAATTCGAATTTTCGCTTTTCCGTGTCGATGCCACTCGGGGTGATGCGCTGGATCGGATCATTGCGCAGGTTCACCAGCGAGACATTATCGCGATTGAAGGTATCGAAATAGCCGGTATCGAGGATCTGGCGCTTGCAGCCCAGCGGGTAATGCGGAATGAGGGCCTCGGCCGTCTCCGGGTCCTTGACGGCGCCGCGGACCAGTTCGCCGTACAGCTCCCTCGCGGCATCGTTGGCCTTCATGTCCACCATCACGTCGGCCCAGGCGGCGGGTGCGGCCCAGCCCTCTTCCTTCAGGCGCCTGAGGCGTTCCGCCTTGGGCGTTTCGAGGATCTTCTGCGTCGAGGGGGATTCAAGCGACACCGCACCGAAGCGCAGTGCGCCGGCAGGCGACGCGAGCTGCCGGGCGCGGATATTGGCGTAGTCGGCCTTGAGCGCATCCAGCTCCCCTGCCCGCAACATGCGATTGTTCGCGGGACGCGTGTAGGCGGCAGAGCGCTGGAACACCGTCAAATGGGCAGCCTGCTTGGCGACCACCGGTATGGTCTGCACGCCGGAGGAGCCCGTGCCCACCACCGCCACGCGCTTGCCGGTGAAATCGAAACCGCCTTTCGGGAAGCGATTGGTATACAACGCCACGCCCTTGAAATCCTTTAGCCCCTCGATGGCCGGCTCCAGCGGCGCCGACAGGCAGCCCACCGCAGTAACGACGAAGGGCGCGATCCAGCGGTCGCCGCGATCGGTCTCTACCAGCCAGGTGGCATTCGCCTCGTCGTAGGTCATGGCGGTGACGCGCGTCTGGAACTTGATGTGCCGGCGCAGGTCGAGCCGGTCGGCGACGAAGTTGATGTAGCGCTCGATCTCGGCCTGCTCCGGCATCAGCTCGGTCCAGGTCCACTCCTGCTCGATTTCCTTCGAGAAACTGAAGGAATACTCGATGCTCTCCACGTCGACGCGCGCGCCGGGATAGCGGTTCCAGAACCAGGTCCCGCCCACGCCGTCGCCCATCTCGACCACCTGCGCCGAGAACCCCAACTCGCGCAGCTTGTGCATCATGTAGAGGCCGCCGAAGCCGGCTCCAATGACCACCACGTCGAAGTCCTTCTTCACGTCTTTTGCCGCCTGATTCGTTGCTGTCACAGCATTCCCCCAGTTACGCTTGCGATGGATAAGTCAGTCTACCTATCCAGGCACGGGCTTGCACCATGCTCGATCCGCTCCGGTACGGGGCCAGGATTGCCCCTCAGCAGCAGCGGCTTGCGCCCAACTAACCGGTAATCGCCCGAAGATACCCGTCCAGCGGGCACCTTCGGGCATTCTCACCCAGGAAGGCTTTGGACAAATACAGCGGGAGAGACGATGCGAGATCCCATGGTGCGATCCCGCTGCAACCGCTTGTCGCCGGTGATCAGGACAAGGTCATCGCGGGCAGCCAACAATTCCCACAGATGCTGATCACCCGGATCCGGTGCTGGCAGGGCGCGAATGGGTGCGAGCACGATCGCGTGCTGCGCCAGATCGACCAGAACGGCGTCGATTTCATTCGAAGTCAGCCCGTGCGCTTTTCGCAGTGGCGGCCGTCGCAGGACCGTCCGGTATTCCGCCAGCAGTGCGTCCGAGATCGCGTAAGCGAACACAGCCGACAGCATGCCATCCAGAACGCGCGCGACCGGCGAATCGGCCTGGTTCGTCAAAATGCCGGCGACAACTGCATTGGTATCAACAATGACGGGCGGCAACATGGGGATGGTCTGCGCCGCGAAAGATCAGCGTTTGCGCGCGGCTTTCACTTCCTCTGTCGCCAATGCCATCGCCCGCGCCTCGCTCAGGCCGCTGTGGCGCCGGGCCCGCTCGACAATAGACTGGGCATTCTCCAGCGTCTTGATGCCGTAGTACTCCAGGCTCTCGTCGATCAATTGCCCGATGGTCTTGTCCCGCCGGGCCGACGCCTCTTTCAGGGCCCGGTAGCGCGCCTCGCTCAGCGTGATGGTCAGCCGGCTCATGATCTATCCCTTGCGCAGCATTAGCATATTGGTGTTAAAGCACCAATATGCTAATGCAAATCCTGCCTGCCGGCAACGGTAAATCACAAGGGAATGCGGCTGGAGGGACTGGAGCACCGGTAAAGTCCTAGACAATCGCCCCAAGATGCCCGCCCCCTGGGCATCTTCGGGCATTCTTCACTCACCGCTGCATCCCCTCCCACATCTTCTGCAGCCGCTTCGCCGACACCGGCACCGGTGTCCTGAGTTCCTGCGCGAAGAGCTGCACGCGCAGTTCCTCCAGCAGCCAGCCGAACTGCTCGAGCTTTTCGTCGGTGGCGCCGGCCTTTCTTGCATTGGCCAGGGCCCGCAGGTAGAGCGTTTGCGGCGACTGCAGTTCAGCCATGCCGCGCGCGTCGCGGGCGGCATCCACACGCAGCTTGTCCATGCGCAGCGTCGCGGCCTTCAGATACCTGGGAAGGTTCTGCAGGCGCTCGTAAGGCGTATCGGCGATGAAACGTTTGGGGAGGATGCGCGCAAGCTGCTCCTGGATGTCCTTCACCGCCGCCGGGAAGGCGCGCTGCGCATCTCGCAATTTCTTTTGCAGCACCTGGTGCTCGGCTAGGATGGCGCCGACAAGACGTGCGATTTCCTGGGCGATGAGGTTGACGCGACTGCGTCCTTCGTCACGGCGCTTGGTGAACTCGGCTGCATTCCTCGGCAGCGGCGGCTGCATGCAAGCGCGGTCGAAGCTCGCCTCCAGCATCTGCGCGCGCAGTTCGTTCGAGTCCCCGAATGAGGCGAATTGCAATGCCAGCGACGTGAAGTTCGGCAGGCTCTTCTCGATGAACTTCGCCTGCTCCTTCAGTTGCAGCATGAAGAGACGCCTGAGGCCCGCCCGATGCGTGGCACGGGCCTTGTCCTCGGCATCGAATACGTCCAGCCGCACGCCGGCGCCCTCATCGACGATGGCGGGAAACCCGATCAGGGTCTGCGAGCCGTGGCGGATCTCCATCACTTCGGCCAACTCGCCGAAGGTCCATTCGGTAACGGTGTTTCCCGATTTGCCGGTCGCCTTCGCCCCGTTCTTGCCGCCCTCGGCTCCAGGCACGGTCGCTTCTTCCAACCCGCCAACCGCCTTGCCCACTGCGGCCGCGAACTTCTCTCCGGCCGCCTCGCCCAGCTCCGCCCTCAGTTGTGCAAGATTCCTCCCCATGCCGAGCTGCCGCCCGTGCTCGTCCACGACCCGAAAATTCATCGACAGGTGGGCTGGCAGGCGTTCAGTCTGGAAGCCGTCGCGCGGCACATCCAGCGTCAGTTCGCGCCGCGCCCAGCGCACGATGGCCTCGGACATGTTCACGTTGAGTTCGGGCGGTGCCTTCAGAAAAGCGTCAGCGAATTCCGGCAGTTGCCCCAGGCGATGGCGGGTGCGCTGCGGCAGCGACTTGGCGAGGCCCATGGCCTTCTCGCGCCGCAATCCGGGCACCAGCCAGTCGCACAGCGCCGGGTTCACCTGATTCAGGGCCACCAGCGGCACGGTCAGCGTGACGCCATCGCGCGCGCTGCCCGGCTCATGGTGGTAGTCGAGCGCAAAGCTGCGGCCGGCCATCTCGAGCGCGTGGGGGAACTGCTCCGTGGTGATCCCCGCCGCCTCATGGCGCATCAGGTCTTCGCGCTTGAGAAAGAGGAACTTCGAGTTCTTTGCTTCCTCCTCGCGGCGCCAGGCGTCGAAACCCTGCCCCGTGCATATTTCTGCCGGCACCAGGCTGTCGTAAAAGGCGTAAATCAATTCATCGTCCACCAGCACGTCCGGGCGGCGCGACTTGTGTTCCAGCCGCTCGATGTCGCGGCGCAGGTTCTGGTTGTGCAGGAAGAACGGCGCCTTGGTGTCCCACTCACCCTCCACCAGCGCGCTGCGGATGAAGATGCGCCGCGACTCCGCCGGGTCATACGGCCCGTAGTGCACGCGCCGGTTGGTGTAGATAGGCAGGCCGTACAGCGTGGCGCGCTCGAAGGCCGCCACATGCGCGGGCCGCTTCTCCCAGTGCGGCTCGCCGCGGCTCTTTCGCACCAGATGCGCGCCGATGCTCTCCAGCCATTCGGGCTCGAGGGTGGCCACGCTGCGCGCGTAGAGGCGCGTGGTCTCGGTGATCTCCCCCGACATGATCCAGCGCCCGGCCTTCTTGCCGACGCCGGAGCCCGGATGCACCCAGAACTTGATGGCCCGCGCACCGAGGTAGTTTCCCTCCTCGGTCTTCATGCCGATGTTGCCCAGCAGGCCCGCCAGCAGGGCCTTGTGGATATGCCCGTAGATCTTGTGCGGGTCTGGATTGAGTTCACTCACCTTCCAGCCCAGCTCGGAGACGAACTCCTTGATCTGCGAGTGCACGTCGCGCCACTCCCTGAGGCGCGTCGGCGACAGGAACACCTCGCGACAAGCCTCGTGCAGCTTCTTGTTGGACTTCTTGTGTGCAATCAGCTCGCCGTGGAATTTCCAGATGCGCAGGTAGCTGAGGAAGTCCGACTTCTCATCGGCAAATTTCTTGTGCGCCGCATCCGCCGCCGCCGCCCGCTCCATGGGACGGTCGCGGGGGTCCTGCACCGCCAGCGCCGAGGCGATGACCAGCACTTCGGCAAGGCTGCCCTCTTCCTTTGCCGCCAGCACCATGCGCGCGATGCGCGGGTCGAGCGGCAGGCGCGCGAGCTGCCGCCCGATGTCGGTAAGAATCCGGTCGTCATCGACCGCGCCCAGTTCGGCCAGCAGCGCATAACCGTCGGTGATGGCCTTGGGCGACGGCGGGTCGATGAAGGGAAAGTCCTCGGGCTCGCCCAGGCCGAGCGACAGCATGCGCAGGATCACGCTGGCCAGCGACGAGCGCAGCACCTCCGGATCGGTGAACTCGGCGCGCTTGTTGAAATCCTCCTCGGCATACAGGCGAATGCACACGCCGCTCGCCACGCGGCCGCAACGCCCTGCGCGCTGCCGGGCCGCCGCCTGGGACACGCCTTCAACGCGCAACTGCTCGACCTTGTTGCGATAGCTGTAGCGCTTGACGCGCGCAAGACCCGTGTCCACCACGTAGCGGATGCCCGGCACCGTCAGCGAGGTTTCCGCGACATTGGTGGCCAGCACGATGCGTCGCGCGCCATGCGGCTTGAACACGCGCTCCTGCTCGGCCGCCGATAACCGCGCGAAAAGCGGCAGGATCTCCGTATGCGGCGGATGGTGCTTGCGCAAGGCTTCGGCCGCCTCGCGGATCTCGCGCTCACCCGGCAGGAACACCAGCACATCGCCCTGCCCGACGCGCGCGAGATCATCCACCGCATCGACGATCGCCTGCTCCAGGTCGCCCTCATCCTCGCGGGCCGATGCATTGCCTCCCCGCGCGCGACGATCCGAGTCGGTTTCCACCGGCTGGTAGCGCACCTCCACCGGATAGAGCCGCCCGGACACCTCGATCACGGGCGCCGCCTTGCCCGAGGCATCCGCAAAGTGCTTGGCAAACCGATCCGCGTCGATGGTCGCCGAGGTGATGATGATCTTCAGCTCGGGCCGCTTCGGCATGAGCTTGCGCAGGTAACCCAGCAGGAAGTCGATGTTGAGGCTGCGCTCGTGCGCCTCGTCGATGATCAGCGTGTCGTACTGCCGCAGTTCGCGGTCGCCCTGCGTCTCGGCGAGCAGGATGCCGTCGGTCATGAGCTTGACGTAGGTCTGCGGGCTGACATGGTCGTTGAAGCGGATCTTGTAGCCCACCACGCCGCCCAGCTCGGCATGCAATTCCTGCGCGATGCGCGATGCCGTGGTGCGCGCGGCGATCCTTCGCGGCTGGGTATGACCGATCAGGCCCTCGACCCCGCGCCCGAGCTCCAGGCAGATCTTCGGGAGCTGCGTGGTTTTTCCGGACCCCGTCTCGCCGCACACGATCACGACCTGGTTCGCGGCAATCGCCCGAGCGATCTCTTCGCGCCGACCGCTGACGGGCAGGTCAGGCGGAAACTCCGGACGCGGGAGGTTGCGACGACGCTGCTCGACGATCTCTGGTGACAAGCGTCGCGGAGCGCGGGAAGGAGGTCGGTTCATGAGACGTGTGTCATTGCACGGTGCCCGGGTTCGCGCTCGGGCCACCCATCCTGCCCGAGGCACTCGGAATCAGGGGGCCTGCTTGGACGCGGCGGGGGCGGCGGGGGCGACCTTGGCCGCCGCCTTGGCCGAAGTGCGACGCAGCATCTCGACGCGCATTTCACCGAACTGCGAGCGCGTGGTGTGCTCCACCATGGAAGTGCCGACGAAGGGCGGCACCCAGACCGTCGGCACCGACTCAGCGCGATAGACAACGCGCGTCCCCTCGCCCTCCCTGACCAGCTTCACGGTGCCGTCCAGGCGTTCGAAATCGCCGCTCACCCCCTGGAAGCGCATCGATTCGAGCAGCATCATCACCTCGATATCGCGCACGGCCTCGTACTTGATCGAGAAAGGCCCGAGGGGAATCTTCCCCGATTGCTTCAGGCGATAAGTATTGCCTTCCCGCTTGACGATTTCGCTGCTCGTGATGCTGGGAATGAATTTCTCCATGTTGTCCCAGTCAGTCATGACGGCCCACACTTCTTCCAGCGGGGCATTGACAATCATGTCCACATCGATGGCCATGACTTTTCCGGTCTTGACGGCCTTCACCTGGACGTCCCGATCGCGCGCCATGGTCGCCGTCGGCAACACCAGGATTGCCGCCAGAAGGAGTAACCGCATTGTCTTCATTGCGCGCACGTCAGGGAGCATGCGCGGCAAAGGCGTCGCGCAGCAGGTCCAGGTTGCCGTCGGGAAGCGCCATCACGAACGCGTTCAGCCCGTCCATTGCCCGCGGTGCAATGCCAAGATCGCCTGCCATGCGGCGCAGCTGCGCGAGCGTCCGGTCGAGACCGAAGGTGTAGTCCATGGGCGTGACCCTCTCCGCATGCCGGATGACGTCGCCCTTGCGCGGATAGTAGAAGATCTCGCTCGCCGGATAGCCGATGGCCGGATTGGACACCACCTCGATTTTTTCAATCAGCGCCTGCACGGCGACATCGTCGTGCACATCGAGGTCGGCAATTTCCACCCGGCCGCGCACCAGCGCCGTGGCCACGCAGAACGGCGTGCTGAGCAAGGTTTCCGAACTGCGGGAAAACGGGCCCTTCAGGGTCATGCCGGGCACCATGTAGGGGTTGACGTGTACCTCTATGCGATCAGGCTCGGCACCCGAGAGCCTGGGACGCATGGCAATGGCACCCGCCACCGCCGACTGGTTGTGCGCGCACACCGGATACGGTTTGAACATGACGCGCATCTGTATCCAGTCGCGCCCGAGCGCGTCCAGATCCCCTGTAGCAAGCGCCCGTTTCGCGAAGACGCGGGCAAAACCGAATTTCCCCTCGAAGGCCTCGCGCGCGCCCACCGAACCCACCATGGCCAGTTCCACCGCCGACAGCGCCGACTGCCCGGCCATGCCGAGCTGGAAGCGCCACTCATCCGAGCCCTCGGCAATGGTCTGTGCATTGCCTCCGTCGAAGGCCACGGCATGCGCCAGCGCGTGGCGCGTCACGGTCGCATCCAGTTCCAGAAGTCGGCAGGCGGCCGCCGTCGCGCCGATCAGGCCGTACAGCGCTGATGCGCGAAATCCGGCGGCGAGCGTGTCACGGGCGAGCGCCGCCTCGAGCTGACCGCCTACTTCATAGCCCGCGATCACTGCCGGCAACAGGTTGGCGGTCTTCGCGCCCTTGGCCTCGATCAGGCCGGTCAATAGGGGAATGATGACCGCACCCAGGTGCGCCGTGCCGCAGGTGTCTTCCTGCGCTCGCGCATGGAACAGTGCGGTATTGGCCATCAGGGCGCTGGGCAGCGGGGCACGCCGGCCGTCGATCAGCACCGTGGCAGGCCCGCTGGCCCCACCGTCCACGCTGCGCGCCGCTCGCTCGCCGATCGCCGCCGTGCGCTCGTTCTTGCCGCACAGCGCGATGCCGTAACCATAGAGCAGGCAGGAGCGGGCCATCGACACGACCTCGGCAGGCACGCGCTCGACCTTCAGTCCTGCGGCAAACGCAGCCAGCCGCTCGGCGACCGTCATGGATGTGTTTCCTGGCATTTTCAACTCGGGATTTTCCACTCTCGTCGGGAGGGCAGTGATGATACCAGCCGGGTCCGGTGAATCGCTGGCCATGATTCTCGCTTGCTGCCTGCGTATGGCAGCTGATCTGGCGCAAATCGCTTGGTTTCCCGGCACGCGGCAGGTACGATCCACTCAAGTTCCACAGGACAGCATGCATGACCAACCCAACGCCCATCGTCTGCGAAGAATTCATGGTTCCCTCGGCCGACCCGGGGATTTCGCTGTACGTGCGCAACAAGCGCCCGCAGGGCATGACCTCATTTGAGCCGGACAAGATCCTGCTCTATGTGCACGGCGCCACCTACCCTGCCGAGACCTCGTTCGATCTCCCGCTGAACGGCTTCTCGTGGATGGACACCATCGCCCGCCACGGCCACGACGTGTACCTCATGGATGTGCGCGGCTACGGCGCATCCACCCGCCCGCCCGAGATGGACGCTCCTGCGGAGGCCCATCCGCCCATTGTTCGCACCGAGACGGCGGTCAAGGACGTCGGCTCCGTGGTGGACTTCATCCTAGCGCGCCGCGCAGTCCCCAGGATCAACCTCATGGGCTGGTCCTGGGGCACCAGCATCATGGGCTGCTACACCACGCGCAACAACGCCAAGGTCAACCGGCTGGTGCTCTATGCGCCGCTGTGGCTGCGCAGCAGCCCGACGCTGCTGCAGACTGACGGCAAACCCTTGGGTGCCTACCGGACGGTATCCACCGCCGCAGCGAAGCGCCGCTGGTTCACCGGCGTGGCCGAAGACCAGCACGCCACCCTCATTCCGCCGGGCTGGTTCGAGGCGTGGCTGGCCGCGACCTTCGCCACCGACCCGGTCGGCTCAAGGCAAGTGCCCCCGGTATTGCGCGTGCCCAACGGCGTGCTGCAGGACAACCAGGAGTTCTGGATGGCCGGCAAGCCCTACTACGACCCAGCCGACATCCGCGTGCCCACATTCCTCGCGCATGCCGAGTGGGACGCGGACACGCCGAGCTACATGCTGTCGGGCTACTTCGCCAGGCTCACCCAAGCACCGTACAAGCGCTATGTGGAAATCGGCGAAGGCACGCACAGCATCCTGATGGAAAAAAACCGCATGCAACTCTTCCAGGCGGTGCAGCAGTTTCTCGACGAGCGCATCGAACCCAACCAGTAACGGTGCAGCAGCCGGAGCGGAGCGCGAAATGCTCAGTTGCCACTGAGGCCCACTCGCACTGATAGGCATTCAAAGGGAGTCTCGCATGACGGACGTTGGCAAGGATCTACGTGTCGGATTCGTCGGGCTGGGCGAGATCGGCGTGCCGATGGCGCGCCGCATCATGCAGGCCGGCTGGCCCCTCACCGTCTACGCGCGCCGGCCTCAGGTGCTGGAACCCTTCAGGAACACGACTGCCGTCATCGCCAGGTCTCTTCGCGAACTGGGCGAGCGCTCCGACATCGTCGGCATCTGCGTCTTCGACGACCAGCAGGTTGAAGACGTCATCCTCGGCGACGGCATTCTGTCCGGCATGCGCCGCGGCGGCATCCTGCTCATCCACAGCACCGCGCACCGCGACACCTGCCGCCGCATGGCCGAAGCCGCAGCACCTCTGGGCGTCGCGGTGCTGGATGCGCCGATCAGCGGCGGACCGGATGGCGCCAATGCCGGCACCCTCGGCGTCATGGTCGGCGGCGATGCACAGGCATTCGAGCGCAGCCGTCCCGTGCTCGAGAGTTTTGCCCGGAATGTTCGGCGCGTGGGGCCGGTAGGCAGCGGCCAGGCCGCCAAGATCATCAACAATGCGCTGTATTCGGCGCAGGGAAAGCTGGTGCACGAGGCCATCACACTGGGAGAGGCGCTCGGCCTGGACCGCAAGGCGTTGATCGATCTGCTGCAGGCAAGCTCCTCCGACAGCTTCGTGCTCAGGCGCTACGCCGTCACGGCCTCGCTCGAATACTGGGTGAATCATCGCGGCACGGCCAAGGGCAATGTCACCAATGTGCTGGGCAAGGATGCGGACCTGTACCTGGGCCTGGAGGACGCAGCCGGCGGCGATGCGGGTGACGTAGGGCGGCTGGCGCAGGCGTTCGTTACAGCGCTGCGCGCACTGAATGTTGGGAAGTGATGCCTGAGCACATCTAACAATACAGCACCACAGCGACACGACAGATCCGCCACGTGTGCCTTGTACTTTGCGTTTTGTGGCACCGGCATCTAAACTCGTCCCGCATCCATATCATGCCGTTACAGGAGTAGATGAATGAGCCTTTCAGGAGCAGCCTATATCGCCGGCGCGTTCGAGCATCCGACGCGCTTCGCCCCGGACAAGTCGGTGGCGCTGCTGCACGCCGAGTGCGCGCGCGGCGCGCTCGACGACGCCGGCCTCACCTTCGATGACGTGGACGCC
>CANJXQ010000025.1 GCA_947478805.1 Betaproteobacteria bacterium
CTGGAAGAGGTCGAAGAGGTTTGCACTCGCGCCATCATCATCGATCGGGGTCGGATTGTCGCCAACGGCACGCCGGGTCAGTTGAAAGCCCGTTCAACGCGCGCCGGTTCGGTAGAGCTGACACTGGCCGGTGCTAGCGCAGACACGGTTACTATCCGTCTTGCGGGACTGCCTGCTGTGCTCAAGTCTGAAATCCTGTTCAACGACGCAAATCGCGTGTCCGTGCGTGCCTATCCTGCACTGGCCGACGGTACCTCTGGATCGACCGCTGGGGTGTTGGCTGGTGCCCTTGCAGAATTGGCTGTTCGAGAGAATTGGAAAATTGAACAGCTTCAGACGGAGGAAGGCAAACTCGACGAAGTGTTCCGCGCCATCACCTGGTCGGAAACCGCGTCCCAGGCTGCGCATCGTGTCGCCGCAACGGAGGTGCAGCAATGAACGGCTTGACTATCATCGGCAATATCGCCCGGAGGGAACTGTCCGCGTACTTCGAGTCGCCGGTGGCCTATGTTTTCCTCGTGATATTCCTCCTGCTGGCGGGCGTCTTCACATTCACTATTGGCGGGTTCTTCCTGCGTGGCGAAGCGTCTCTGATAGCGTTTTTCAGCTTCATGCCGTGGTTGTTCCTGTTTCTTGTCCCGGCCATCGGCATGCGCCTTTGGTCTGAAGAGCGTCGCTTGGGTACCATCGAGCTTCTTCTGACGATGCCGGTGACCACCTGGCAGGCCATCCTGGGCAAGTTTCTTGCCTCTTGGATCTTCATCGCCATTGCGCTGGCGCTGACGTTCCCCTTCATCATCACGGTCAACTGGCTCGGCAATCCGGACAACGGAGTAATCGCGACTGGATATATCGGGTGTCTGCTTCTGGGCGGGGCCTATCTGTCGCTCGCCTGCATGACTTCGGCGCTCACGCGCAATCAGGTGGTCAGTTTCATCATTGCCGTGGTGCTGTGCCTGCTGCTCATCCTGGCCGGATTCACCCCGGTGACGGACCTGATAGCACGTTGGGCCAGCCCAGCATTCATCGAGGCTATCGCGGGATTTTCCGTTCTCACCCATTTTTATGAATTTCAGAAGGGCATGGTCGACTCGCGCGACCTGCTGTATTTCCTCTCGGTGATCGGATTTTCCCTGTTTACGACGGGCGTGATCATTCGTAATCATCGCGCGGGCTAGGAGGCTCCAATGTCCAAACGACTTGAATCGATTCTTTACTCGGCGGGCGGCGTAGTGGCGCTGGTGCTAATTCTTATCTTGGCAAATTTTGTCCTGGGTTCTGTCAAGCAACGCCTCGATTTCTCGGATGGGAGGTTGAACTCCCTGTCGCCGGGAACACGCCAGGTGCTCGAGCAACTTGACGGCCCCATCCGCATTCGCTTCTATTACTCGCAAGGGGATGGAAATCTGCCCCTGTCGATCAAGGGCTATGGTCGGCGCGTGGAAGACATGCTTCGGGAGTTTCGACTTGCCTCAGGCGGCAAGCTGACAATTGAGAAATTCGACCCGCAACCGGATTCAGACGCGGAGGATTCCGCGCAATTGGATGGCGTGGAAGGGCAGGTTCTCAATAACGGCGAGAAGTTCTATCTCGGCTTGGCCGTCAGCTATGGTGAGCGTCGCTTGCCGTTGCCCGCATTGACTGCCGATCGAGAGCAACTGCTCGAGTACGACATCGCCAAGGCCATCGCGCGAGCAACCGCCAAGGACAAGCCGGTGGTGGGCATCATGAGCGCATTGCCTGTGTTCGGTTCACGCGGCGCACCGCAGATGGGAATTCCCCCGTCGGAAAAGCTGGTTTTCGTATCTGAACTTGAGCGTGACTTCCGGGTAAAACGGGTGGATCCCGCAGGTGACAAGGTCGATGACGACATAAAGGTACTGCTGGTCATGCATCCGCGCAACTTCAGCGACAAGGCGCTGTATGCGATCGACCAGTTCGTCATGCGGGGCGGAAAGCTGATTGCCATGGTGGACCCGAATGCCTATTTCGATGTCCAGCCCGGTCGCCAGCCGACGGATGGCGGTACTGCATCCACCATGGAAAAATTGTTCAAGACATGGGGTCTCGGGTTTGACGCTACTAAAGTCGTCATAGATACCAAGTACATTTCCGGGGGCGGCCCCGGTGCCATGCCGACAGTCCTGTCATTGGTGGGAGACGCGTTCAACAAGGGAGATGTGACGACCAGTCGCGTGGGGTCTGCGCTGGTGCCGTTCTCAGGCGCCTTTACCGGCAAGCCGGCCGAGGGCCTGACACAGACGGTGCTGCTCCACAGTTCCGCATTCGCCAACATGGTCGATGCGACAAACTCCCTAAAGCGCGGCGATGAAGCTCTGCGCGGGTTCACCCCGTCGGGCACTGAGTACCCGCTCGCGGTCAAACTGACGGGTAAGTTCAAGTCATCATTCCCAGATGGCAAACCAGTCGAAGAGGCGAAGCCGGCCGATGCGAAGGATGGCAAGGGATCGGCAAAAGCAGTTCCGAAGGCTGCTCCCGCGCCAGCTGCTGCCTCCGCTGATCACCGCAAGGAAAGTGCCGACAATGCGGTGGTGCTCATCGGCGACACCGACTTCATCAACGATGGGGCAGCCGTGCAGATCCAGCAAGTGTTCGGGCAGCGTATTGTGGTGCCCGCCAACGGCAATCTGGCGTTTGCACTTGGGTTGGTCGAGCAGTTCGCCGGAGATGAGAAATTGATTTCACTCCGCAGTCGCGCAACGGCTGCTCGCCCTTTCACGGTCATCCGGGAGATGGAGGCGCGCGCGCAGCAGGCCTATATCGGCAAGATCAAGGCGCTCGAAGATTCGCTCCAGCAGACAACCGAGAAGCTGCAGGCATTGCAGCGCCAGCGAGGCGCGGGACAGCAGAGTGCGACCATCCTGACCGCGGCGCAACAGGCAGAAGTGGACAACTTCCGCAAGACGGCTGCCCAGAAACGCAAGGAGCTCAAGGAGGTTCGAAAGGATTTGCGGGCTGACAGCGAGTCGCTGGAATTCTGGACGAAGGTGTTCAATATCGGCGCCGTTCCTCTCATCGTCACGCTCGCGGGCTTGCTGCTTGCAATATCGCGTCGCAAAAGGGTGGTGAAACTATGAGTCGAAAGCAATTCCTTGCACTTTTGGTCGCTTTGATCGTCCTGGCGGGTGCGGGAGCGGGGGTATTTTGGAGCGATCGGTCGGCCTGGAAACGCGATGACGCGCGCATTGGCGAGAAGCTGTTGCCGACGCTGAAGGCAGCGGATGTCGCGGAAATTCATGTCCGTAGCGAGCGCGAAGAGGTACATGTGGTCAAAGGCAGCTCTGGTTGGAGAGTCAGGGAACGCGGTGATTTCCCGGCCGACGAAAATGCGGTCAGCAACATGTTGCTGAAGCTCATCGACTTGAAAGTCATCCAGACAGAGACACTGGCCGATGCGCAACGTTCGCGCCTACTGCTGCTGGAGCCCAAGGGGGTAGCGGCGGGAGCTCCCGCAGTAGCGAAGGCTCCGGCGGAATCGGGTGCGAAGAGCGATGCAAAGAGCGAGGCGGCAGGCACTTTGATGGAGCTCAAGGACGGATCGGGAAAAACACTCGGTCGGTTGCTGTTGGGTAAGACGTTGATGAAGCCGTCGGACCATAGCGGGGATTCCGATATCCCTTCGGGACGTTATGTTCTGGCCGGAGAGAGCCCGGGCAGCATTTCCGTTGTCGCCGATCCGCTGAAGGATGCCGATCCGAGCCCCGCTTTTTGGCTTGACAAGGATGTCATCCGGGCCGACAGCGTGAAGACGGTAACTGCCACTGGACCGGATGGCAAGCAGCGCTGGGCGCTCGGTCGTCCTAAGGACGGCGATTTGATGAGCTTTCTCGGGAGCTCGGATAAGCCTGATCCACAGAAGGGTCAGGACACGATCAGCGCCTTCTACGGCGTTACCCTGATCGACGTCGTAACGGACGCCGCGAAGGCAGATACGGGGCTGGACAAGCCTGTGACTGTCAGCGCTCAGTCCTTTGACGGTGTCACGTATGTACTGAAGATCGGGGCTAAAGCGGGGGGCGACCGTTATTACTTGGCGGTTTCCAGTTCTGGCGAGCCTTCAAAGGTGCGCGAACCGGCAAAAGGTGAGAGTGCCGAGGACAAGGGCAAGAAGGACAAGGAGTTCGAGGAGCAATACAAGAAGCGCCTCGAGCGACGCGCCCGCGACAAGCAAATGGAAAAATGGGCATACATCGTACCGAAGACGGCGGTCGCACCAATCCTCAGAGACCGCTTGGAATTGATGCCAGACAAGAAGCCGGAAGCGCCAGCCAAGCGCTAGGAAGTAAAAAACGCCCGTCAGACGGGCGTTTTCTTTGGTGCTATCGGCGGAAGGACCGATAGCTTGTGCATTCCCGTTTCGTTATGCCGCCTCGCTCAGGAGCTCGCGCAGCACATAGGGCATGATGCCGCCGTGCTTGTAGTAATCCACCTCGATCGGGGTGTCGATCCGCAGCAGCAGCTTGACCTCCTGCACAAAGGCATTCGGCCGGCGGATCACGAGAGTGACTTCCTGTTGGGGCCTGATGTCATTTTCCAGGCCGAGCAGATCGAACTCCTCGGTACCTGTGATGCCGAGTGACTGCGCCGAGTCGCTGCCCTTGAACTGCAGGGGCAGAACCCCCATGCCCACGAGATTTGAGCGGTGAATACGCTCGAAGCTGCGGCAGACGACGGCCTTCACACCAAGAAGTTGGGTGCCCTTGGCGGCCCAGTCACGCGAGCTACCGGTCCCGTATTCTTCGCCGCCGAACACCATCGTAGGGACATTGGTCTTCACATAGCGCATCGCCGCATCGTAGATCGACATCTGTTCGCCGGAAGGCTGGTGCACTGTCAGGCCCCCTTCGATGCGCGAGCCATCTGGATTCAAGGGAATCATGAGGTTCTTGATGCGCACGTTGGCAAAAGTGCCGCGCATCATGACGTCATGGTTGCCTCGACGAGCGCCGTAGCTGTTGAAGTCCGACTTCGAGACGTCGTGCTCCAGCAGATAGATGCCGGCGGGTGAGGTCGCCTTTATGGAGCCGGCTGGACTGATGTGGTCAGTGGTCACCGAGTCGCCAAATACACCCAGTGCCCTCGCCCCACGGATCGACGTGGTGGCAGACGGAGTCATGCTGAAGTCACTGAAGAAGGGCGGCTCGGCAATGTATGTCGAGGTTGGCCAGTTGTAGACTTGTCCGGAGGCGGAAGGCACCTTCTGCCACAAGGCATTGTCCTTGCCGAGGTCGGTGTATAGGCGACGGAACGTCTTCGCGTCCATGGCGAGTTTCATCAGGGAGGCGACTTCGTCGTGGGTGGGCCAGATATGGCCAATGTACACGTCCTGGCCGTCCTTGGACTTGCCCAAGGGCTGGGTGCGGAAGTCGCGCAGGACCGTGCCCGCGATGGCATAGGCAACCACCAGGGGAGGGGAAGCCAGGAAATTGGCGCGAATGTTGGCGTGGATGCGCGCTTCGAAATTGCGGTTGCCCGAGAGAACTGCGCCGCAGACCAGGTCGTTCTTGACGATAGCCTCTTCGATGGGCTCGCTGAGAGGACCGGCATTGCCGATGCAGGTGGTGCAGCCATAGCCAGCGGTGTAAAAGCCAAGTTTCTCAAGATAGGGCAATAGGCCCGCCTTGGTCAGGTATTCGGTGACAACTCGCGATCCGGGGGCCAGCGATGTCTTGATGTGGGGCTTGACCTTGAGTCCCAACTCGACCGCTTTCTTCGCTAGCAGTCCGGCGGCGAGCAATACGCCAGGATTGGAGGTATTGGTGCAGGATGTGATGGCCGCTATCAGGACGTCACCCGAACCAATGTCGATGCCATCGCGCGTCTTGAAGCGAGCGCTGAGCTCCTGAGGTTTCTTGGAAAACCCGTTCTCGGCGACCGGCTTGGAGAACAGCGTGGTGAATGTTTTCTTGACCTGAGAAAGCTCGATGCGATCCTGCGGGCGCTTGGGTCCGGCGAGGGACGGCATGACGGTGGAAAGGTCCAACTCAAGCGACTGGCTGTATTCAATGCTGCCGGCCTTTGGCACACCATAGAGCCCCTGCGCCTTGAAGTAGGCGGCAAGTGCGGCAATCTCATCGTCGGTACGCCCGGTGCCCTTGAAATAGTCGATGGTTTTGTCATCCACGGGAAAGAAACCCATGGTGGCCCCGTACTCGGGCGCCATGTTGGCAATGGTGGCGCGATCGGTAACGGTAAGGCTCTCGGTGCCCGCACCGAAGAACTCTACAAACTTGCCCACGACCTTGGCCTTGCGCAGCATTTCGGTGATGGTGAGCACGAGATCGGTGGCGGTGACCGCGGGGTGCAGATTGCCCTTGAGGTTCACGCCGACGACATCGGGCGTGAGGAAATACATCGGCTGGCCCAGCATGCCAGCTTCGGCTTCGATGCCACCGACGCCCCAGCCAACAACGCCGATGCCGTTGATCATGGTGGTATGGCTGTCGGTGCCAACGAGGGTGTCGGGATAGAAGACGTTATCGGCGTTCTTGTGCACCCCGCGCGCCAGGTACTCGAGGTTGACCTGGTGGATGATGCCGATTCCGGGCGGAACGACCTTGAAGGTGTCAAAGGCCTGCATGCCCCATTTCATGAATTGGTAGCGCTCGCCGTTGCGCTCGAACTCAAGCCGCATGTTTTCAGCGAGAGAGGTTTTCTTGCCGTAGGAGTCGATCTGAACCGAGTGGTCAACCACAAGGTCAACGGGAACGAGCGGCTCGACCCGCTTGGGATCCTTGCCCATCTTCTGCGCAACACTTCGCATCGCGGCGAGATCGGCCAGCAGCGGCACGCCGGTGAAGTCCTGGAGCACGATGCGCGCCAGGACAAACGGGATCTCATCGGTGCGCTGCGCGTTGGGTTTCCAGCCGGCAACTTGGCGAATGTGCTCTTCGGTGACCTTCTTGCCGTCGCAGTTGCGCAGTACCGACTCCAGTACGATACGAATGGAAACCGGCAGGCGCGACATGTCCACATTGAGGGCCTTGCCAAGTGTTGGCAGCGAGTAGTACTTGCCGGTCTTTCCGGCATATTTGAATTCCTGCAGGGTGTTGTGAAGGCTGTGGGGCATGAGGGACTCCTTGGATCGGATCAATGGACCGGATTCTTGTCGGTGATGCAATCGTACTGCAGATTTATTTCAAAAGAACGCCTTGAGTGCCGCATCTGGCAAGGCAACTCCGGTCACCCTTGCCTTTTGCAGGACTTCCCAGAAGTACCGGTAGGTGGCACGGTCGTGAAGTTCACCCCCATCCTGGATAGGTCCCCAATCGGCCCTTTGCGCCGCCAGCAGGATCCGCGCAGCATCCTCGACCTCGGCGTGCTGTGGTTTCATGGCGTCGACTATCGGTTGGATCTGGATTGGGTGGATGGACCACTTTCGCAAAAATCCAAATTCTTTGCGGGCTCGCAGCGCATCGCTATGGGCGGTCTGCGGGTTTTTCAGATCCAGGGTCACTCCGTGCGCCGGAACGATGCCATTGGCGAGGGCTGCGGCAACGATCTCGGTCTGCGCCCTGACAGTCAGGTGGTGCTCAAACTGTCCTGGTGATCGCATCGCCGTGGAAGGTATGGCACCGTGGTGAGCGGATACCAGGTCCATGAGGCCGAAATCGAGCACCTGCATGCAGGGCAGTGCCGCAATCTGGAAGGCCTCATGCAGCGCGCCGTGCGTTTCAACCAGCACATTGACGGGAATATCGCGCTTGACGCCGTGCCTCGCCGCGACGGTGCCGATGTAATCGATCATCTCGGCCACTTGGCGGGCCGCTGTGGGTTTGGGGATGGTGATGTGGGACAGCTTCGTTCCGGCACCGGACACGATGACATCGACATCGGCTTTCCAGTGCTGATGCGAATAGTCGTGCACGCGTGCGCCGGCCCTGCCATGGACATTGGCTGCCGACATGATGGTCTTCACCACCAATTCGGCATGCTCCTTTTCCCTGCCCGGCGCGGCGCCATCTTCGCAGTCGCAGGTCAGGTCGAAGATCGGGCCCAGCTCGGATTGCAACGCAAGCGCCTTGAGCCAGAGTTTTTCATTGCCTGCATAGTGATCGCAGGCCGGGAGGATGGGGAAAGGCTTCTCGCCGCGGAACAGGATGTCGCGCGGATGTGCACCGTTTGGCATGGTGAGGGTTCCCGGAAGTTGCTCGTTCATGGATGGGACGCTGGGCTCGATCGTCCCTATGCAGGCGTTGCAGGCACTTGCGCGCCAGCGCTTGCAGTGCCTGCTACCTGACTACAGCAGGTGCTTGACACCCTCCTGCTCCTCCTGGAGTTCCTTAAGCGTAGCATCCATTTTCTGGCGGCTGAATGGGTCTATTTCCAGGCCCTTGACGCGCTCATACTTTCCTCCGTCGGTAATGACCGGAACGCCGTACATGATGCCGTCTGGGATGCCATACGAGCCGTCCGAGGGCACGCCCATGGTGACCCATTTGCCATCGGACCCGATTACCCAGTCGCGCACATGGCAGATCGCTGCATTGGCTGCTGATGCGGCAGAGGAGAGGCCGCGCGCCTCGATGATGGCCGCGCCGCGTTTGCCGACCGTCGGGATGAAGGTGTCGCGGTACCAGGCTTCGTCGTTGACCACCTTGGGTGCGGATTGGCCGGCGATTGTCGCGAATCGGATATCGGGGTACATCGTCGGTGAGTGGTTGCCCCAGACGATGAGTTTTTCGATCGAATCCACAGGCTTGCCGGTGCGCGAAGCGAGCAGCGATTGGGCACGGTTGTGGTCGAGGCGGAGCATCGCCGTGAAACTATCGCGTGGCAGGTCAGGCGCGCTCTTCATTGCGATGTAGGCATTGGTGTTTGCTGGATTGCCCACGACCAGCACCTTGACCGACCGCTTGGCCGCCTCGTTGATTGCACGGCCTTGGACGGTGAAAATGGCGCCGTTGGCTTCAAGCAAGTCCTTGCGCTCCATCCCCTTGCTGCGTGGACGGGCGCCGACCAGCATGGCAATGTCAGCATCTCGGAAAGCGACCTTGGGATCGGAGGTCGGAACGACTCCGGCCAGCAGGGGGAATGCGCAGTCTTCAAGTTCCATGATCACGCCTTTGAGAGCGTTCTGGGCCTTTTCGTCGGGAATTTCCAGCATCTGCAGAATGACGGGCTGATCCTTGCCGAGCATTTCCCCCGCGGCAATGCGAAACAACAGGCTGTACCCGATTTGTCCGGCGGCTCCGGTTACTGCGACTCGAACGGCTGGCTTGGCCATGAAAACTCCTGGTTGCGTTGAATTTGATGGAATGAATTGCGAAAACTATGCTGCCTGTGCCGATGGATGCTTTCGATCGGGGTGTCGTTGAACCGCGAGGTGATCACGCGTACGCGGGGAGAGGTGCCAGACTGGTTGCTGCGAGTCGGATCACATGAGCGTACGACAAGTGCGATGTTCCCCATCGCAGTGAGGCCCCGGATTTGGTTGGCGCAGAGCGCCAATTTGACGCGGCAGAGTGTAGGTTGTCGATAGGACAGTGTCAAATTAGGGCCGAGCTTATTGCGAAGCACAAACCGTTTTGGAACGCTGATATAATCGTTTCAGATTTACACGCGCCCGGCTTACATCGCGGGCAACGAAAAAAAATCCTGAAATTTCGCGTGTTGGGTTCCGTTACATGTCTGATCTGACAGTCAAAAAGCAACGACCGGTCTGGTTCAATCTCAGTCCGACCAACCTGCCGGTTCCCGGCCTGGTTTCCATCTTTCACCGCATCAGCGGCATCCTGCTGTTCGCAGGAATCATCTGGTTCTTGTTTCTTCTCGACATGAGCCTGACCTCGCCGCTTGGATTCGCCCATTTCACAAGCTACATGGCTCATCCGGTCGTAAAGCTCGTGATGCTTGTCCTGCTATGGGCGTTCCTGCATCACTTTTGTGCCGGTGTCCGCTACCTGCTCATGGATGTGCATATTGGCGTCAAGCTGCCAACCGCGAGAATGTCCAGCTTCGCAGTATTCGCCGTGAGCCTGATTCTCACCGTCATTCTGGGAGTGAGACTATGGTGAACCGGATCGTTGTCGGCGCCCACTATGGCTTGAAGGATTGGCTGGCACAGCGAATAAGCGCCGTTGTCATGGCGGCTTACACAATCCTCTTCGGTATTGTCTGGGTTTCCGGCGGCCCCTTCTCGTACAACTCGTGGAAGAGTCTTTTTTCGCAGGGTTGGATGCGTTTTGCGACGCTGCTGTTCGTCTTGAGCATGCTTTATCACGCTTGGGTTGGCGTACGCGATATCTGGATGGATTACGTGAAGAACACCGGTTTACGACTCCTGTTGGAGGTGGTGACGGTGCTTTGGCTGGTCGGATGCGGCGGCTGGGCGGTACAAGTCCTTTGGAGAAGCTGAAGTGGCAAACGTAGGTCGGAATACACCAGTCAGGAAATTCGATGCAGTCGTCGTGGGGGCAGGCGGTGCGGGGTTGCGCGCCGCGCTGCAATTGTCCGAGGCTGGACTCAAGTGCGCGGTGTTGTCGAAAGTATTCCCCACCCGCTCCCATACGGTAGCCGCACAAGGCGGCGTAGGTGCCTCTCTCGGCAACATGGGGGAAGACAACTGGAATTGGCACATGTACGACACCGTCAAGGGGTCGGACTGGCTGGGTGACCAGGATGCGATCGAGTTCATGGTTCGGACGGCTCCAGAAGTCGTGATCGAGCTGGAGCATTTCGGCATGCCTTTCGACCGCAATGAGGATGGAACCATCTATCAGCGGCCGTTCGGCGGGCACTCGATGAATTTTGGCGAGAAACCCGTTCAGCGGTCCTGCTGCGCTGCAGACCGGACCGGACATGCCATGCTCCACGCGCTGTACCAGCGCAATGTGCGAGCCAACACCCAATTCTTCGTGGAATGGATGGCGCTTGACCTGATCCGCGACCCCAGCGGGCAGGTGCTTGGTGTTACTGCGCTTGAAATGGAGACCGGGGAGGTCATGGTCTTTCATGCGCGTGCTACGCTGTTCGCGACGGGCGGAGCGGGGCGCATCTATACCTCGACCACGAACGCCTTCATCAATACTGGTGATGGTCTCGGAATGGCAGCGCGGGCCGGCATACCGCTGGAGGACATGGAGTTCTGGCAGTTCCATCCGACAGGCGTCGCCGGCGCGGGCGTGCTGATCACGGAAGGCGTGCGCGGTGAGGGCGGGTACCTGCTGAACAAGAACGGCGAACGTTTCATGGAGCGTTACGCGCCGAACCTGAAGGATCTTGCCAGTCGTGACGTCGTGTCCCGGGCCATGGCGACAGAAATCAAGGAAGGTCGCGGAGCAGGCAAGGAGGGCGATTGCGTCCTGTTGAAGCTGGACCATCTGGGCGCCGAAGTCATCGACAAGCGCCTGCCCGGCATTCGCGAAATCGCCAAGAAGTTTGCCAATGTGGACCCGGTGAAAGATCCGATCCCGGTGGTTCCGACAGTGCATTACCAGATGGGCGGCATTCCGACGAATTACCACGGAGAAGTCGTGGTGCCCAAGAATGGCAACGCGAACTCGGTGGTTCCCGGCTTTTATGCGGCTGGCGAATGCGGCTGTGCTTCGGTGCATGGGGCCAATCGCCTTGGAACAAACTCGCTGACCGATCTTCTCGTGTTCGGCAAGGCGTCTGGCGACTCGATCATTCGGTTCCTCAAGGAAAACCCCGGCCTCAAGGACCTTCCCAAGGATGCGGGGGACCGGTCATTGTCGCGCCTTGCGCGCCTGGAGAGCCAGACCAATGGCGAGAGCTACGCCGAGGTGGCCAAGGACATGCGCCGCACGATGCAAATGCACTGCGGCGTGTTCCGCTTCCCGGATACGCTGGCAGAGGGTGTGAAGAAAATTCGCGAGATCTCCGACCGGGTGACGCGCACTGAAATCAAGGACAAATCCAAGGTGTTCAATACCGCGCGGATCGAGGCGCTGGAACTGGACAACCTGATCGAGGTTGCACGCGCAACCATGGTGTCAGCGGATGCGCGGACCGAGTCCCGTGGTGCGCATGACCGCTCAGACCACCATGAGCGGGATGACGTGAACTGGCTCAAGCACACGCTTTGGTACAAGGAAGGTGATCGCCTTGATTACAAGCCGGTGAACCTGAAGCCCTTGACGGCAGAAAGCATTGAACCGAAGGTCCGGACCTACTAACGGGTAACGGGAATCCAGCGCCATACAAGTTAAGAACGGCGGCACCCGAACGCCGCATTGCACAGCCAGGAGCAACCATGCAATTCCGTGTTTATCGCTACGATCCGGACAAGGACGACAAGCCGTACATGAAGGATTACGAGGTCGAGCTTGAGCCGACGGATCAGATGCTGCTGGACGCGCTGGTTCGGATAAAGGAGCAGGACGACTCGTTATCCCTGCGCCGCTCCTGCCGGGAAGGGGTCTGCGGATCGGATGCGATGAACATCAATGGCAAGAATGGGCTCGCCTGCACCACCAAGCTGTCGGAGCTCAAGCAGCCGGTGGAACTCAAGCCGCTCCCTGGCCTGCCTGTCATTCGCGACCTGATCGTGGATATGACGCAATTCTTCAAGCAATACCACTCGATCAAGCCTTACCTGGTCAATAACGATCCGCCGCCTGAAAAGGAGCGCCTGCAGTCGCCTGAAGACCGTGAGGAGCTGAATGGCCTCTACGAGTGCATCCTGTGCGCTTGCTGTTCGACTTCATGCCCTTCATTCTGGTGGAACCCGGACAAGTTCGTTGGACCGGCGGGCCTGCTGCATGCCTACCGTTTCCTGGCCGATACACGCGATCAGGCAGCGGCTGAACGCCTCGACAACCTGGAAGATCCATACCGGCTGTTTCGCTGCCACAGCATCATGAATTGCGTCGATGTCTGTCCCAAGGGACTGAATCCGACCGAGGCGATCGGCAAGATCAAGACCATGATGGTTAAGCGCGCAGTTTAGGCACGAAAGTGATGATAGAGCGGACACGCGAGCCGCAAATGGAAGTGGGCCGCCCCTGCCGGCCAGATGCAAGATGTAGTGAGCTGTCGAGTACCCTGGATTGCAAAAATGGATGTTGTTGAGTTCAACAGGCTGCGCTGGAACTGCCGACGCGGGCTGCTGGAAAACGACTTGGTGCTGGAAAAGTTCCTCGAGCGCCATGCCGAATCGCTGGACGACGTCCATTTGGCAGCCTTGAACAAGTTGCTTGAGCTTGACGATAATTCGCTGTGGGCGCTGTTGAGCGGGCGCACGGAATATCCCGAAGGTTCAGGTTCTGAGATCTACGAAATCCTCGCACTGCTGAGGGCCTGCTAAGGTCCGGCACTGCGGTCATACACGCCAGGAGACATGATGAGTTCCGACAAGAAGGCAGTGCTGCACTGGGGAGATGGCAAATCAACTGAATTTCCCGTCTTGACCGGGACCATCGGGCCTGATGTCGTTGACATTCGCAGTTTGTACGGCAAAACCGGCTTGTTTACCTACGACCCGGGCTTCATGTCCACCGCCTGCGCGACTTCGCGAATCACTTACATCGATGGCGACGAAGGCGTGCTCCTCTATCGCGGTTATTCAATCGAGCAGCTCGCTCAGAATTGCGATTTCCTGGAAGTCTGTTACCTCCTGCTCAACGGCGAGCTGCCCAATGCCAAACAGCGCGGCGAGTTCGTCAACACGGTTACCCGGCATACCATGGTTCATGACCAGCTGAACCGGTTCTTTACCGGTTTCCGGCGCGATGCGCATCCCATGGCCGTCATGGTCGGTGTGGTGGGGGCGCTGTCTGCCTTCTATCACGACTCGCTCGACATCAATAACCCCGAGCATCGCAAGATCTCCGCCTTCCGTTTGATCGCAAAGATACCGACCATTGTGGCGATGACCTACAAGTATTCGATGGGCCAGCCCTTCGTGTATCCGCGCAACGACCTGAGCTACAGTGAAAATTTCATGCGCATGATGTTCGCTGTGCCGGCCGAGGAATACAAGATGAATCCGGTGCTGGTTCGTGCGTTGGACCGCATCCTGATCCTGCATGCTGACCACGAGCAAAATGCCTCCACGTCGACGGTGCGTCAGGCAGGTTCCTCGGGGGCGAACCCGTTTGCCTGCATGGCGGCCGGCATTGCCTGCCTGTGGGGCCCGGCCCATGGCGGAGCGAATGAAGCCTGCCTCAACATGCTCGAAGAAATCGGCGATGCCTCCAAGATTCCGGAGTTCATCCGGCAGGTCAAGGACAAGAACTCCAACGTGAAATTGATGGGATTCGGGCATCGCGTCTACAAGAATTACGACCCGCGGGCCAAGCTGATGCGAGAGACCTGCCACGAAGTGCTCAACGAGCTCGGACTTCACGATGACCGCCTGTTCAAGCTCGCCATCGCCCTTGAAAAGGTGGCCCTTGAGGACGAATATTTCGTTTCCCGCAAGCTCTACCCCAATGTCGACTTCTACTCCGGCATTGTTCAACGCGCCCTGGGAATCCCGGTGGCCATGTTCACCTGCATCTTCGCGCTCGCGCGCACGGTGGGCTGGATCGCGCAGTGGGCCGAAATGGTGGGCGACCCAGAGAACAAGATTGCACGTCCGCGCCAGCTCTATGCAGGCGCTCCCCGCCGCGACGTGGTCCCGCTGGAGAAACGCTGACAATTTAGCGCTGCGGGTCACTCCAGTCTTGGATCAGCCGGCTAAATACTGACAGCGCAGCCCAGGAGATCGAGATGAGTGCATTCAAGCAGTGGCTTTCCAACTCATACCTCTTCGGCGCGAACGCCCCCTTTATAGAAGAGCTGTACGAGACCTACCTGGGCGATCCACAATCGGTCCCAGAGCAGTGGCGCGAGTATTTCGACAAGGTGCAACTGCTCCCCGCCCCCGAGGGCGCCGGGCGCGATGTGGCGCATGCGCCGATCGTCCAGGCGTTCGCAATGCAGGCGAAGGTCGGGGCGCGAAGCGGAACCTCTGCAGCGGCCCTCGATCGAAAGCAGGTGTCGGTTATCCAGCTTGTTGCCGAGTATCGCTTTCGCGGCGTGTTCCTTGCGCAGCTCGATCCATTGCGGCGCCAGGAGCGCCCGCATATCGCCGAACTCGAGCCGGCGTACTACGACCTGAACGAGTCCGACATGGACACGGTTTTCAACACGGGTTCGCTGCTCGGCCCTGAACAGGCGCCGCTGCGCGAAATCATCCGTTCATTGCAAGACACCTACTGCGGGACTTTCGGTGTCGAGTACATGTACCTGAGTAGCCGAGCCGAAAAGCGATGGATACAGGAACGAATCGAGCCGACGCGCGCAAAACCGCAATTCTCAGCGGACTACAAGCGGCACATCCTGGAACGCCTGACTGCGGCCGAAGGACTTGAGAAATACCTGCATACGCGCTATGTCGGCCAGAAGCGTTTCTCGCTGGAAGGCGGTGACACGCTGATCCCGATGCTCGACAACCTGTTGCAACGGGCGGGTGAGGCCGGCGTTCAGGAACTGGTCCTTGGCATGGCCCACCGCGGGCGTTTGAATGTGCTGGTGAACACCCTGGGCAAGATGCCGAAGGACCTTTTTTCAGAGTTCGAAGGCAAGCACGACGACGATTTGCTCGCCGGCGACGTCAAGTATCACCAGGGATTCTCATCGGACATCATGACTCCCGGCGGTCCGATGCACCTGACCCTTGCCTTTAACCCCTCGCATCTGGAAATCGTCAACCCTGTGGTCGAGGGTTCCGTGCGCGCACGCCAGCACCGCCGCAAGGATCGCACCGGCAAGGAAGTGCTTCCTGTACTCATCCATGGCGACGCGGCATTTGCCGGGCAGGGCGTCGTCATGGAGACATTGAACCTTTCCAATACCCGCGGCTACGGAACCGGCGGCACGGTGCACATCGTGGTGAACAACCAGATCGGCTTCACCACATCCGATCCCCGCGACAGCCGCTCCACGCTGTACTGCACCGATGTGGCCAAGATGGTGGAGGCACCGATATTCCACGTTAATGGCGACGATCCGGAAACCGCCGTGATGGCGATCGAGCTCGCGCTCGATTACCGCACCCAATTCAAGAAGGATGTGGTGGTGGACCTCGTGTGCTTCCGCAAGCTCGGGCACAACGAGCAGGACGAGCCGATGGTCACGCAGCCGCTGATGTACAAGATCGTCAACCAGCATCCGGGTACGCGCAAACTCTACGCCGACAAGCTCGTCTCGCAGGGGGTCATCCAGACCGGTGACGCGGAAAAGCTGGTTGCGGGCTTCCGCCAGGCGCTCGATGCGGGCTACCACACCAACAAGACCATCCTCTCCAACTACAAACCGCCATACGCGGTCGACTGGTCACCCTACAAGAACACGCGCTGGGACGAAAAGGACGATACGACGCTGCCGATCGCCGACCTGCAGATGCTGTCCGAGCGCCTCACCACCATCCCGCCCAATTTCAAGCTGCACCCGCGGGTGGAGAAAATCATCACCGACCGCCGTCTGATGGGCCTGGGGAAGATGCCCCTCGATTGGGGCATGGCGGAAAACCTGGCCTATGCGTCGCTCTTGCGGGACGGTTTTTCGGTGCGCATTTCCGGGCAGGATTGCGGTCGCGGCACGTTCTTCCACCGCCATGCGGTGCTGCACGACCAGAATCGCGAAAAGTGGGATTCCGGTGCCTACATCCCGCTGCGACATATCGCGCCCAACCAGGGCGACTTCGTGGTGGTCGATTCGGTGCTGTCCGAGGAGGCGGTGCTCGGATTCGAATATGGCTATTCCACCTCGGAGCCCAATGAGCTGGTCGTATGGGAGGCGCAGTTCGGTGACTTCGTCAATGGCGCCCAGGTGGTCATCGACCAGTTCATCGCCGCCGGAGAAGTGAAATGGGGCCGCATCTGCGGCATGGTCATGCTCCTGCCGCACGGCTACGAAGGGCAGGGACCTGAGCATTCCTCCGGCCGCCCGGAGCGCTTCCTGCAGTTGTGCGCCGATTACAACATCCAGGTCTGCGTGCCGGCGACGCCAGTGCAGATGTTCTTCCTGCTCCGGCGCCAGATGATCCGGCCGTATCGCAAGCCCTTGGTCATCTTTACGCCAAAGAGCCTTCTGCGCCACAAGGAGTCGGTGTCGCCGCTGGAAGAATTCGCCGCAAGCAAGTTCAAGCCGGTGAATGAAGAGTGGGATACGGAAATTGATCCAAAGAAGGTCAAGCGCGTCATATTCTGTTGCGGCAAGGTGTTCTTCGATCTGATGTCGGCGCGCAAAGAACGCGGCATCAAGGACGTCGCCATCGTGCGCATCGCGCAGATCTACCCATTTCCCCATAACGATTTCCAGTCACAGGTAGACCTCTATGCAGGCGCCAAAGAGGTTTTCTGGTGCCAGGAAGAGCCTGGCAATCAAGGCGCCTGGCACCGCATCCAGCATTACCTGCTGCGGCACATGCGCCCAGACCAGATCCTGGGATTCGCCATGCGGCCGTCATCGGCATCGCCGGCAGCAGGTTACCTGTCGCTGCACAATGAGCAGCAAAAGGAACTGATCAACGTCGCGTTTGCCCCTGTCACGGACAACCTGGTCCTCCCGGTACAGGGCACGGGCAAGGCCGCGCGGAAACCGCGACGCGCACGCTGAGCGTGCCCGCCCATTTACGGTCATAGGATCTGAAGCATGCTGATTGAAGTCAAAGTTCCCCAACTCTCCGAGTCGGTGGCAGAGGCCACGCTCGTTACTTGGCACAAGAAACTGGGCGAAGCGGTCAAGCGTGATGAGAATCTCATCGATGTCGAAACCGACAAGGTCGTCCTGGAACTGCCAGCGCCAGCCGATGGCGTGCTGGTCAGCGTGGTCAAGGGTGACGGAGGGCTGGTCAAGGCCGGGGAAGTGATCGCGACCATCGATACGGAAGGCAGTGCAACTGTCGATTCACAGGCCCGAGCCCCTGTAGCACCTGCAGGGGTACCGCCAGCCGCCGCCAAACCAGCTACCGCCGTCATGCCCGCAGCGAAAAAGATCGCTGCCGAACAAGGGATCGACACCAGCGAGATTGCCGGCTCGGGTCGCGGCGGTCGCGTAACCAAGGCGGATGTCCTGGCGACGCCGGCAGTTCCGCCCGCGACCGTTGCCGCGGCAATGCCTGCGAAATCACCGGTCGCCACGCAAGTGTTGCAACCCGCGCCCACGGCCGTGAACGTCGATCAGGTTCTGGCGGGCAGGCCGGAACAACGCGTGCCGATGTCACGGCTGCGCGCGCGCATTGCCGAGCGCCTTGTGCAGTCGCAATCGACTGCCGCCATCCTTACCACCTTCAACGAAGTGAACATGCAGCCGGTGATGGACCTGCGCAAGAAATACCAGGAGCGCTTCGAGAAGGAACATGGCGTCAAGCTGGGTTACATGTCCTTTTTCGTGAAAGCGGCGGTGCATGCCCTCAAGAAATACCCGGTCGTCAATGCGTCCATCGATGGCAATGACATCGTCTACCACGGGTACTTCGACATCGGCATCGCCGTAGGCAGTCCGCGCGGACTGGTCGTTCCCATCCTTCGCGATGCAGACCAGCTGTCACTGGCGGGTGTCGAAAAGAAGATCGCCGAATTCGGGAAAAAGGCCCAGGACGGAAAACTGTCGATGGAAGACCTGACCGGTGGAACGTTCTCGATCTCCAATGGCGGCGTTTTCGGCTCCATGCTGTCTACGCCCATCATCAATCCGCCACAAAGCGCCATCCTTGGCGTGCATGCGACCAAGGAGCGGGCCGTCGTGGAGAACGGGCAGATCGTTGTTCGGCCCATGAACTATCTGGCGATGTCCTATGACCACCGGATCATCGACGGTCGAGAGGCGGTTTTGGCATTGGTCGCCATGAAGGATGCGCTGGAAGACCCGGCGCGATTGCTGCTCGACATTTGAGTTTTTCACCAGGGGCGCCGCCTCTGGGTCATTCCCCATCCACTACACATAGCTTGGTCAACATGGCTCAGAGCTTCGACGTTGTTGTCATCGGTGCCGGCCCTGCCGGCTACATCAGTGCCATTCGCGCCGCCCAATTGGGGCAGAAGGTCGCGTGCATCGAGTCCTGGAAAGCCCCGTCCGGCAAGGGCGCCCTGGGAGGCACCTGCCTGAACGTGGGCTGCATCCCTTCGAAAGCCCTGCTCGAGTCCTCGGAGCAGTACGAACATGTGCTGCACGGTCTCAAGGATCATGGGGTGGCGGTGACCGGGGCGACCATGGATGTCGCGAAGATGATCGCCCGCAAGGACAGCATCGTCGCCAAGATGACGGGCGGCATCGAATACTTGTTTCGCAAGAACAAGATCACCTGGTTGAAGGGGCACGGAAAACTGGTCGGGCCGGGCGGCGATGCGGGCTCGCGCTGGAATATCGAGGTAACGGGCGACGGGCCAGTCGAACTCGTGGATGCGCGCAGCGTGGTGATTGCCACAGGTTCAAAAGCACGGCACTTGCCCGGTATCGCCGTTGATAATGAAAACGTCTGCGACAACATTGGCGCGCTGGCATTCAAGGATGTCCCCAAGCGACTGGGAGTCATCGGGGCCGGTGTCATCGGCCTGGAACTGGGCAGCGTGTGGCGGCGGCTGGGCGCGCACGTCACCGTTCTCGAGGCGCTGCCGAGCTTCCTTGCTGCCGCCGATGAATCTGTTGCAAAAGAGGCTTGGAAGATCTTTACCAAGGAACAGGGCCTGGACATCCACCTCGGCGTGAAGATCGGCAAGGTCGCGCAAGGCAAGAAGGGTGTTACCGTGGAGTACGAGCTCAACGGCGCAGCCAACAAGTTGGAATGCGACAAGCTGATCGTTTCAGTGGGCAGGCTGCCGAATACGGATGGCCTTGGCGCCGAGGCAGCAGGCCTGAAGCTTGATGCGCGAGGGTTCATCGAGGTCGATGCGCACTGCCGAACCAACCTCCAGAACGTCTACGCCATCGGCGACGTCGTGCGCGGCCCGATGCTGGCGCACAAGGGCGAAGAAGAAGGTGTCATGGTGGCTGAGCTCATCGCCGGCCAGAAGGGGCACGTCAATTACGATGCCATTCCCTGGGTGATCTACACCTCGCCCGAGATCGCCTGGGTTGGCAAGACAGAGCAGGCGCTCAAGGCAGAGGGCATTGCCTATGCGGTGGGCCAGTTCCCGTTCGCGGCAAACGGGCGTGCCCTGGGGCACGGGGATGCACGCGGCTTCGTCAAGATGCTGGCCGATGCGTCAACCGATGAAATTCTCGGAGTCCACATCGTCAATACCCATGCTTCGGAACTGATCGCGGAGGCGGTGGTCGCAATGGAGTTCAAGGCCTCCTCGGAGGACATCGCGCGCATTGTGCATGCGCACCCGTCGCTCTCGGAAGTCATGCATGAGGCCGCACTCGCGGTCTCCAAGCGCGCGCTCAACATGTAACGCTCGCCTGGCAAAATCCGGCCTCGAGGAGGCCGTGCACGGCCCATCCGCGAAGCAGTGCGCATGAAGCACGAAGGCAAACACCCGAAAAATGCCCGAGAACGATACAAACCCAGACCAAGCCGAGACGACTCCGGCGGGTGAGCCACTCACTGTGCTGGAGCTGTACCACCAGACCCTTGCGCAGCGGGGCTACAGCGCCGATCCGTCGCAGCTGGCTGCGGTGGAGCGCCTGCAACGCCTGCATGACGAATGGAGCGCCTACAAGAAGCGGCGGCGAAATGCCTTGCGCAGGCTGGTGGTGCGGCCACCCTTGCCGCGCGGCGTTTATCTCTGGGGAGGTGTTGGCCGGGGCAAGAGCTTCCTCATGGACAGCTTCTACCAATCGCTCCCGCTGGTGCGCAAGCGGCGTGTGCATTTCCACGATTTCATGCGCGACGTGCATCGCGAACTCGAGGAACTGAAGGGACAGGAAGACCCTCTTAGCGCATTGGCGCGTCGCATCGCGCTGCGGTATCGCCTGATCTGCTTCGACGAAATGCACGTCAATGACATTGCCGACGCCATGATCCTCGGCCGCCTACTCGATCGAACGCTCGACCTGGGCGTGGTCTACTGCATGACCTCCAATTACCACCCGGACGACCTGTACAAGGATGGGCTGAAGCGTGACAACTTCATGCCTACCATCGCCCTGATCAAGAAACGCCTGGACATCATCAATGTGGACGCGGGCATCGACTACCGGCGACGCGTCATGGAACAGGTGGCTGCCTACATTACTCCGCTGGGCCCGCAGGCCGACCAGGCGCTGATGCGGTCCTTCAGGAACATTGCCGAGGTCGCCGAAGAAACCCATCCGCTCGAACTGGAGGGACGCATCGTGCCGTACCGGCATCGCGCGGGCGGCGTGATCTGGTTGGATTTCGACGTATTGTGCGGCTGGGGGCGCTCGCAGCATGACTACCTGGAGCTGGCCAGCCACTTTCATACGGTCATCGTATCCAACGTTCCGCGCATCGGCCTTTCACAGGCGGACGAAGGAAGGCGATTCACGCTGATGGTCGACGTGTTTTACGACAACCGGATCAAACTCATCATATCGGCTGCCGAAGATCCAACCCACCTGCTGAATCTGGAAGAGGCAGCGAAGGATGCCAGGCTACGGGCGATGCGCTTCGAGTTCGACCGAACGGCGAGCCGGCTGATCGAAATGCAGTCCAAGGAGTACCTCGCCGAGGAACGGCGATCCGGATGGGGCGCATCGGCTGCGACTGCAGTCGAGTAAATTGAGGCCGCGACTATGTGTGCCCAACAGACTTACCGTTAGGCGCGCTGAAATAGGGGAGTTTGAGGGGGCATCCCCTCAATCGAGTTAAGCACTCCAAAGCACTAAACAGCCAAAAGGAAAGTGACGATGAACGACCTCGATGCAATCCGCCGTGTCATGGCCCTGTACGCCCAGTTGCTCGATGACGGTCGCTTCGATGAGTGGGGGCAGTTATTCACCGAGGATGCTGAGTGGATCTCCCTGCCGGGAATCTATCGGCCTTCAGGCACGGATCCGCAGCCCTGGTCGGCAAGGGGAAGGACGCAGATCGTCAAGACGGTGAGTGAATTCACGAAGGGCCTGCGCACGGCCGAGTCGCGTGGCATGCATTTCGGCGGGCATCCGATCATTGATATCCACGGTGACAAGGCCAACGCGTGGTGGGACTTCATCATCGCCCACATCACGCCCGGGGCGCTGGATGTGACGGCCACAGGGCGCTATTACGCGCGCTTTGAAAAGCAGGGCGGGCGCTGGCGCTTTTCCCATCGCGTGTCGGCGCAACAGGGGGCGATATTGCCAGCCGGACTGATTCCGGTACCCGGCATCTGATCGGTTTCATCCACCGACCCGGCGCCGCATCGGTCAATGACACTCAAATCCAGGGGGCTCAATTCATGCGTTTCAAGGACAAGGTAGCCATCGTAACCGGGGGCGCCGGAGAGATCGGGCGGGCGACCGTCCGGCAACTGGCCGGCGAAGGCGCAAAGGTGCTGATCGCAGACATGGCGGTCGATGGCCCCAAGATTGCGCAGGAGATGCTCGCCGAAGGGCTTCAAGCGGCTTTTTTCAAGGTTGACGTGAGCAAGGAGGACCAGGTGATTGCCATGGTCAAGGCGGCGACCGATCGCTGGGGGCGCCTCGACGTGATGGTCGCCAATGCCGGCATCGGCGGGCGCGGGCGCACCAACGAGACCTTGCTCGCCGACTGGGAGCGCGTGATCGGCATCAACCTCACCGGCGTGTTCCTGTGCAGCAAGCACGCCTATGCAGCAATGAAGGCCGGGGGTGGCGGCGCCATCGTCAATACCGCGTCGATCATGGGTCTGGTGGCCGTGGCGGGCGCGGTGCCGTACACCGCAGCCAAGGGCGCAGTGGTCAACATGACGCGCAGCACCGCGCTCGACTATGCAAAGGACGGCATTCGCGTCAACGCTGTCTGCCCGGGCTTCATGGAGAGCCGCACCAGCGTGGTCGTCGGTCCCGCTGTGGTGAAGATGGATGATCTGGTGGCACGTCATCCGATCGGGCGCTTGGGCAAGCCGGCGGACATCGCCAAGGCCATCGCCTTCCTTGCCTCCGACGATGCGGCCTTCATTACTGGCCACTCGCTGGTCGTGGACGGGGGCTACACCGCCGTATAGTTGGTAGGACCGCGCGGCCTGCTACGCAGGCTCGGCCGCGCTGCTAGAACCCGGACCGCGCGGCTGCTACGCAGGCTTGGCCGCGCCGCAGTGTCTTACCCAGGGAGATCGATCCGGTAGACGCGCGCCGCCGTGTCACGGAAGAACTGTCGCTGATCCGACGCACTCAAGTGCGACACCGCGGAGCGCATGCCTTCGACGATGGTGGCGAAACTGCCGGCGAGGCGATCGACCGGGAAGTTGCTGCCGAACATGCAGCGCTCCACTCCCAGCGTGGCGATCACATGACGGATCGGTTCGCGGTGCAAATCGGCGCGCCAGGGCGGACCGCCCATGCACATGCCGGAGACTTTCATCACCACATTGGCGCAGGGTGCAATCATTTCGACTGCCTTGCGCCACTGCGCCATGCCTTCGGCGTTCAGGTCTGCCGGCGGATACGCCATGTGATTGAGGATGATCGTCGTGCGAGGAAAGTCACGGGCAAGGCGCGCCACCTTTTCCATCTGCGGGAAGAGCCCGAGCAGGTCGCACACGAAATTGTGTTTTTCGAGGAGCGCGAAGCCAGCACGCCAGGCGCGGTCGTCCATGGAGACATTTTTTGCGGTCGAACTCGGCCCGAGCAGCGTGCCCGTATCTGGACTGCTGCGGATGCCGCGCACGAACGCGTAGGCCGCATGCCCCGCAAGCACGGCGGCGATATCCGGTGCCTCAAGCGACGCGCCGCCGATGCAGATGGTGGGGCAACCGGTCTGCCGCCGCAGTTCCGCAAGCCAGCGCGTTTCGTCCAGCGGATCGTGGTGATGGTCGCGGTGCCCCTCGACGTGCACATCGGCCACGATGCGATACGGCGCCGTGTCGGACCGGTAGTCGGCCGGTAGGTAATTCTTGCTGATGGGGTCGACCTTCCCATAGCGATGTTGCGATCCGGGCTTCATCCACGTGTACGAGGCGAGGCCCAGGTCCATGAGGTGATGGTGCGAATCGACGATTTCCAGTGTGTCGGCCATGCTGTCTCCCTCGCGATATCCGCACATTATGCCTTGTGCGGGAGGCACGGCATGATCGGTCGCCGCGGCGCCAGCGCGATTGTCGAACGAGTAGCGGATCACTCGTCTTGTATACTCCTGTGCTGCATGCGCACGGCCCAATCGGGCCGTGGCGTTTCGCCGCTCACTGACGATCAATCCAGAAGGACATTCCATGCCCAAATTCACCGCCTATCGCATCTACGAAGAGAACAAGAAGACGATGCCACGCTTTGTGGAAATGTCCGTCGATGAGCTCGACAAGGGTGAAGTGGTCATCAAGGTGGCGTATTCGAGCATCAATTTCAAGGATGCCCTGGCGGCCACCGGCGCGGGCAAGGTGATTCGCCGCTTTCCTTGCGTGGGTGGCATCGACATGTCGGGCACGGTGCACGAGTCCAGCGACGCTCGCTTCAAACCCGGTGACCAGGTTATTGCCACCAGCTACGACCTGGGCGTGTCGCATGACGGCGGCTACGCCGAGTACGCGCGCGTGCCCGCCGCCTGGGTGGTGCCCATGCCCCGCGGCATGAGCCTGTTCGATGCCATGGCCCTGGGTACCGCGGGCTATACGGCGGGACTGGGCATCATGCTGATGGAACACAACGGTCTTGCGCCGGCCAACGGGCCGGTGATTGTCACCGGGGCGACCGGCGGCGTAGGATCGATCGCCATCGATCTTCTCGCTTCAATGGGTTATGCAGTGACTGCGCTCACCGGCAAGGAAGCCGAAACGGATTACCTCAAGAGCTTGGGCGCCAAGGAAGTCATGCTGCGCCAGAGCCTCGACCTCGCGAAGATCCGGCCGCTCGATACCGGACGCTGGGCCGGGGCCGTGGACAACCTCGGTGGCGATGTCCTGTCCTGGATTGCCAGCACCATGCTCGAAAATAGCGCCATCGCCAGCATCGGCCTGGCGGCCAGCATGACCTTCAACACAACGGTCGCGCCGTTCATCCTGCGCGGCGTGGCTCTATTGGGCGTGAATTCGGCGACCACGCCGTATGCCATGCGCACCAAGGTCTGGGAGCGACTGGCCGCCGACATGAAGCCGCGTCACCTGAAGGACATGACCCGCACGGTGGCCTTCAAGGATCTCGCAGGGGCATTCGAACCTTACATCAAGGGGCAGGCGCGGGGACGGGTCGTTGTGGCCATCGGCGCTTGAGCGTCGCAGGGCCAGAGAGAAAGACTGTCACCGACCGTCGATCAGTGCTCGCAGTTTCCTGACCGCGCTCCCCGGGCTGGTCAACACCGGTCGACCCGTGGCGGCGGACACGGCATTCGCTGCCTGCGCCGAAGAGAATTGCGCCATCAGGATGGCATTGCAATGTTTCAGTTGTCCGGCCCCCTCGGCCAGCAGACGGTTATGTTCGGCGGCATTGCCTGCGCGCAGTTGCACGAGGGCCTCCGGCACGCAGGCGATTTCCAGGGTGGCGTGAGTGGCGCCCGGCGATTTTGCCGCCTCGAAATCATGGCGCATGGCATCGGCTGCAGCGGGGAAAGTGACCAGCATGCCCAGCCGACCGCCCAACTTGAGTGCGTCATCGTACATGGCCTGGTTGGGCTTGAGCAGAGGCACGCCGAGTGTGGGCGCAAGTTCATCGAGCAGCGGGCCGAAGCCGGACCCTGTAAACAGGATGCCCGAGACCCTGAGGTCAACCGCATAGCGCAACAGCGTTGTGATGCGCCGGCGAATGCCCGGCGACTCGGCACCTTCTTTCAGCAAGTCATCCGGCAGCGAGTCGTCGAGCAGGTTGATGCAATGCGCCTCGGGCCAGCCCTCGCGAAAAGCCGCCTGCGCGGCCTGCATGGCCGGTTGCAGCGGGTTGATCAGTGCGATGCGGTGGGTCATGAAGTGTTCCGATCCTTGCAGCTAGAATGTGACGACGCTAGCCAAATCGTCCGAGCATCTGCGGCGCGACCGCCATGCTTGCACAGCATACTCAAACTTTGAAAACGATGGAGCCCTGATGAAGACAAAAGCCTGCATGACCCGTGCCGATGTGAAGAAGATCATGGAGGCCGCTGAAGCCGAAGCCACGAAACACAAATGGGCCGTGGCCATCACGGTGTTCGACGATGCCGGCAATCTGCAGGCACTGGCCGTGCTGGACGGCGCCACCGCAGGCAACGTCGGAATCGCGCAGGGCAAGGGACGCAGCGCGGCACTCAGCCGGCGTTCCACCAAGATGTGGCAGGAGCGCATCGAGTCCGGCCAATTGCACATGTTGTCGCTGGGCTATGCCACCGTGCAGGGCGGCCTGCCCATCATGGTGCTGGGAGAATGCGTGGGCGGCGTCGGCGTGTCGGGGGCTGCGGCTGCAGAAGATGAACAGGTCGCTCAGGCGGGCATCGACGCCCTCGGATCCTGAACGCATATCTACAGGGAGAAGCCATGGTCAAGCGCGAGAAGGCCGACAACAAGGGGCGCTCATCGAAGGGGGCATTGGCGGCGGCGTTGAAGCCGCAAAAATGGAAGCTGCGGTTCGCGCCGCATCTGGGCTTCCCGGATGTCCAGCAGCCGTTCTTCCTGCATACGCTGGGCACGGCCGATCCGGTTGAGAATATCCGTCTCATGGCCCACTTGGGCTTTGCCGGCGTGCTCGACAACAACATCAAGTACCGCCCGACGGGCGAGCAGAACCGCATTGCCAAAGCGCTGGAGCGTCATTGCATGGCGCTGGGTTGCTTCGTCAACCAGAAGCGTCCGTACACGATCCGCTGGGGTTCCAATGAGCCGGGCATGCGGGAGGCCATTCGCAAGGAAGTGCGCGCGTCGGTGGAACTGGCCAAGCGCGTGAATGGCCGCAACATCGTGGTGGTGACAGAGCGCAATCACACCCAGCCGCTGTGGTGGCAGTTCGGCAACATGATCGACCATCTGCGCGCCGTGCTGGGCATGGTCGAGAAGGCAGGCCTCGTGCTGGTCGTCGAGCATGTCAACCAGCCGCGCCGCCCGGACAATCTGGTCACGCGGCTTGGCGAGGCCTACATGATCGTCAAGGCGCTCGATTCGCCCTCCGTCAAGCTCATGTACGACACCGAGCACGTGCAGGTCATGGACGGCAACCTCATCGCCAACGTCGACCGCGTCAAGGACGAGATCGGCTCGGTGCAGGTGGCCGACATCCCCGGGCGCCTTGAGCCGGGGCAGGGCGAGATCAACTTCGTGCAGTTCTTTCGCAAGCTGCGATCGGTGCATTATCGCGGTCTGGTGGAGCTGGAACACAACTACTCCGATGACAGCGCGGCGGGGGAGCGGGCCGCATACGAGGCGCTCTGCGGGATCAATGCGGCAATGTAGGCAGGAATACTGGTGCCATCGCACTGTCGAATGGCACAATCTTTGTCAGTCAATTCTGGGGGGCGCTAAACGATGGCAGATCGATTGAAGGGAAAAGTGGCCTTGATCTTCGGCGCCGGGTGCGTCGCCGAGGAGTGGGGAAACGGGAATGCGACCGCAGTCACCTATGCCCGGGAGGGGGCAACCATCGTCTCCGTGGACGTTTCCGCCCGGGCAGCGAAGCGCACAGCCGATCTGGTTCGGAAGGAGGGTGGGGCCGCAATCGACGTGGTCGCCGATGTATCCAGTGAAACCCAGGTGCGCGGAGCGGTCGAGAGGGCCGTGAGGGAATACGGGCGCATCGACATCCTGCACAACAATGTCGGCACCAACGCCCAGGGTGGTCCGGTGCAGTGCAGCGAGGAAGACTGGGACCGGGTCATGACCGTGAACGTGAAAAGTCTTTTCTGGACCAGCAAATACGTCATTCCGGTGATGGAGAAACAGGGTGGCGGATCGATCGTCAACATCTCATCAATCGCCAGCATCGCGTGGACCGGCCACCCGATGCTCGTCTATCACGCCTCCAAGGCTGCAGTGAACCAGTTCACCCGCTCCGTTGCAGTCCAATACGCCGACAAGAACATTCGATGCAACGCGGTCCTTCCCGGCCTTATCGATACGCCACGCATCCGGATCACCGTATTGCCCTTCTATGCCGGAGATGTGGAAAAGATGAGGACCGCACGTTCCACATCGGTACCCATGCGACGCATGGGTTCGCCGTGGGACATTGCCAACGCAGCGCTGTACTTCGCCTCTGACGAATCCTGCTATGTCACGGGGGTGCTCATGCCGGTGGATGGCGGGCTCACCTGCTCCGTGCCGCACTGATCGAGACGGAATTCCCACTACTGGAGGACCTATGGCAATCAAAACCGTTCGTGGCAAGCATCCGGGGATGACGGCCCTGAAATCAGCACTGTTGACGGCTGCCACCTTGCTCGCCTGCGGCAGCGCTGCCGGCCAGGCCTTCCCGACCCGGCCGATAACCGTCATCTATAACAACCTGGCCGGGTCCGGAGGAGACATCCTGACCCGGTTGGGGAGTGCGGAGGCCTCCAGGATACTTGGCCAACCCGTCATCGTGGAAAACCGCGCCGGCGCGAACGGGCGACTGGGATTGGCGGCATTGCGAGCCGCACCGGGAGACGCTCATGTCCTGAACGTGGTCAACAATGCCCTCGTCGTTTTCCAGCCCATCGCGGACACGGCATTCAAGTTCGAGCCCGAGAAGGATTACGTCCCCGTTTCGGTCCTCTTCGAGAGTCCGTTGGTCCTGACGGCAAGTCCCGCGATGCCCTTCCGGGATATGAAGGGCCTCATCGGTTACGCGAAGACCAATCCCGGAAAGCTCAATTTCGCGATCACCGCAGGGGCGTCGAGCCATTTTCTTGCCGAGCGCCTGACGCGCGCGCTTGACATCAAGGTAACGCTCATCCCCTACAAGGGCGAGAACGCTGGCACTGCAGCAATGCTTGGCGGCCAAACCGATCTGTTGTTTGGCACCGTGGTGAAACCCCTGGTCGATGCGGGGAAAATGGTCGCACTCGCAACCACGGGCGGGACGCGTTGGAAGCCCTTTCCGGACACGCCAACCCTCAGGGAGGCCGGCGTTCCTTTCGCGGCCCCGGTCTGGTATCCCATGATCGCGCCAGCCGGCACGCCCGCCGCTGTCGTGAAAGTGCTCAACGCGGCATTCGAACAGGCCTATCGCACTCCCGAGGTGGCCAAACGACTGGATGACATGGGCTTCACGGCGCCCAGCATGGCTCCTGCCGAAACGCTGGCGTACGTCCGTTCCGAACTGGACGCGTGGAGGCCCGTCATACAAAGTGCCGGCATCAAGCTCGAATAGGGAAGAGTAGCCGCCGGGGCGCGGAATCTGGCGGCCGGTCCCTTTTGTCTGGCGACAGGCGTCCCGGAATGCCTTCAATACGACGTTCATGCGGACGCGGTAAAGAGCGCTCAGCGATACGGCGTGAGATTCAACATCGCCTGAATCCTGTCGCGCACGTCGTCAGTTACACCAGCCTTGTCCGCGAATGCCCGCCATTTCGAAACCGTCGCCTGCACCTCGGCGACGATCTTCGCGGCACGGCCGCGTTTCATGGATGCCGTCTTCGCGCAGGCGTTGAAGTCCTCCAGCGTGAAGGCCTCGCGCTTCCCGTTCATCGTCATCTGGTGGCTGGCCGTCCATGCTCCCGAGGGATTGAAGCTGTAGGTCATGTCGAATGCGGGCGAGAGCGACCATTCGCCGGACTTGTTCATCAGGAAGGCGATGTTCTTCACATGGTCGTCCTGGTTGCGGGCCACGATGTTGAACGCCATGCGCCGGAACAGTTGCTCGATGGCCTGCATGGGCAACTGCAGTTGCCGCATCGCGAGCAGCGCCTGCTCGTAGCTGTAGGCCCCCGCCAGGTTGAAATCGTAGTGCGCCAGGGCGCACAGCGACTGCATGTGAAGCTTCTCGCCGCCTGGCAGCCGATCGAAGCGCCGCGTCATGAAATGCGAGCGGCCGTTCTCATGGAACAGCCGGCATTCACTGATCTCGATGCCGCAGTCGAGCGCCATCAGGGAGTACGCATACTCGATAAGGCCGTATCCCTTGGGGTCTTCGAGCTCCTTGTCCTTGTTGCCGCTGACGCCGTCGAATTTCAGCAACCAGTATTCAAACCCCTGGCCAGCCTTGACCTGTCCGGAGCGCACTTCGTTGGTCTGGGGGTTCCATGCGATGACCGCCTTCGCCCGCGCGCCGCCAGCGGACGTGCCCACGCGCAGGATGTCCCTCAGCGCATCCGCACGCGCCTTGCCCGCAAAAGATGCCTGCAGATCATTACGGTGGTTGAGCACATCGGAGGCCAGTTCAACCAACTGGCTGACCTCGATGTGTGTGGTCTGTTTTGCCACAGGGCCGGTGGCGGGGGCAAATTCCAGCGCGCCCATGCCGCGTTGACCGGTGTAGCAAAGCCGCTCGACCGCGTTGAACGAACCCGCCTGACGCCCCTGCGAAGCGAGCCAGGCATCAATCAGCGCATTACCGAATTTGTCCGGCAGCGAGTCGGAGAGCAGGCCCGGCAGCCCGTGAAAAGTCTGGCGGGCAAGCTCGGTGAAGCGGTACACGCGCCGGGACAGCGGCATCGCCAGCGGCGCAACCTGGATGCCGCTCTGCGCGAAGGCCGCATCGTATTCAAAACTGGCGACGTCCTCGCCATCGGGCAGGGCGACCGCGCCGATGGTCTTGCCCCACAGCCTGACTTCGGCCAGCGTGCTCACGGCTTCTCGTCCCAACGCCAGGGTTTGATGGGTTTGATGGGTTTGACACTGGGCTCGGCCGCACGCAAGCCCGAAGCCCGTTGCCGAACCTTGCTCTTGTGCTTCAACAGATCCATGGGGCTCGCCCCGGACTCAGGGATCAGCCCATCCAGACCCGAGGCGGCATCCAGCACCCGCAGGACACGAACGAACGTGCCCAGTTGCGACGTCTCGCCAGACTCCATGCGCTCGAGGGTCCGCTTGGCGATGCCCGCCTGTTCGGCCACGGCCGCCTGGGTGAGCTGCAGCTCGATCCGGCGGGCGGCAAGCCGCGCGCCCAATTCGGCCAGCACGGCATCGTCTGTGAGTAATCCGGTGATCTTCATGGTCGTAATAGATGGCGATTTATTAGATTTTATTCATTTAACTCGCTAATAATTACGATTTATAGACAACTAAAGTCAGTTCGTCAAGTCGTAATTCAATGCGAAAAACCATTGGGAACGAGGATAAATCGTAACATATGGCGACTTAAGGCAATTAATTACTAATTTCACCAATAAATCAGGCGTCTACACCAACCTGCACCCGGACGACAGCGCGGCAGGGGGGCGTCATATCAGGTGCTTTGCGCGATCAATGCGGTGGCGTAGGTCGAACGACAAATCTGCTTTTCGCGCCACGGATTGACGACCTGCACGTCCAGGTCGGAAAAGTCCTTGAAGTTTCGGGTTGCCAGCGTCGTTCGACTACAGGCGAAGGGACCGGTCAGCCCAGCGCTGCCTCCACCCGACCGCACGGCGTTCCCGTGAGGGTGGTGCGGCACATGTGACGCACCTGGCTGAAATCGAAATCCTTGGGCGCAAGGTGTTGCAGGCAGCGGTTGTCCCAGAACACCAGATCGAATCGCCGCCAATAGTGGCGGTAGGTGAATTCCGGTCGCGTTGAATGCCTGAAGAGGAATTGCAGCAGCGGCGCGCTTTCTTCTTCGGTCATGCCATGGATCCTTACCCCCACCGCTTCGCTGACAAACAGCGCCTTGCGGCCCGTTTCGGGATGCGTGCGCACCATCGGCTGGATCACCGGTGGATTGGCCTTGCTGTCCTCTTCCACCTTGCCCTGGCTCCGGGAGCCGTTCCCGCGCCGGTAATACAGGTTCACGTCATTGACCACCTCGAGACCTGCGAGTAGCTCTTGCAGCTTCGGCGACAGGGTCTCGTACGCCATGTACATGTTCGCAAACCAGGTGTTGCCCCCGACGTCGGGCAGCGCGCGACAGTGCAACAGTGACCCGGTCGGCGGACGCGTTGTATAGGCGCCATCCGAATGCCACTGGCGACCGATCTCACCGGTCTCCGACGGCTTGCCATCGACAGGCTCGTTGGTGATCTCAAAAATCTCGGGGTAGTTCGTTCCCTGCAGGTTCTTGAGGGGATGCTCTTCCAGTTCGCCGAACTGGCGACTGAAGCGAATGTGCTGCTCGATGGTGAATTCCTGCTCGGGAAAAACCAGGACCAGGTGCTCCAGCCATGCAGACCGGATGTCATCGAGGACGACCTGGGGCAGGTCCTTGCCCAGGTCCACGCCGGTGATTTCCGCTCCACCGGCATACGATAATTTTCTCAAGCGCATACGTCGGTCCCCAACAGGCGTTTCGAATCGAATCCGTTCAAACTCGCTGCGATGATCACCGCAGAGGCTTCTGCGATAATACGCCGCCTCAATACTCGGATAAAGCAGCTGCTACTGAACCTCGACGTGCCCATCGCTCGTGAGTGATGTTGTGCAGGCAGCGTCGGGACTCGAATTGCTCCCCCTAACGGAGATCGCCCATGACGCTGTTCAATGCGGTTAGCGTATTGCTTCTTGCTTTTTCGATGTTCGGCGTGGCGCATGCCCAGGGCACTGCACCCGCACTGACCCGCATCATCCTTCCTTATCCTTCGGGTGGCTCCACCGATTTCCTTGCCAGGGCCGTCGCCGACAAGCTTCGCAATTTCGTCGGTGGCAGCGTGGTGGTTGAGAACAGGCCCGGCGGCAACGGCGCCGTGGCCGTGCAGGCCGTATCAAGGGCTCCGACTGATGGCTCGGTGCTGTTGGTCACCGCGGGTTCGGCCCTGGTGATCAACCCGCATCTCTACAAGAACCTCTCCTACGATCCCGCAGCCGACCTGACCCCGATCTCCCGATTGGCCATCAGCGCCTCGGTGCTTGCGATACGCGCGACCATTCCGGCGAACAACCTGCGTGAACTGGTCGCGTGGTCCAGGGGCAGGGGACAGCCGCTGCGCATCGGCTCATCGGGCGTTGGCAGCATCGGGCACCTGTGGGAGGAGCAACTCAAGAGCGCAACCAAGCTCGATGTGCTGCATGTGCCCTACAAAGGCGTGACGCCGATCCTCACCGACATGCTGGGTGACCAGATCGACGGTACGCTGGTTGACATTGCCGGGGTTGCCCCGCAGGTCACCGCCGGCAAGGTAAAACTCGTCGGGCTGATCGGCGCCGCGCGAAATGCCGCGGCACCCTCGGTGCTGACGATGGACGAGCAGGGCTTTCCGGGCGTGGACGGCTTGAGCTGGTACGGCATGCTCGGCCCCGCAAAGATGCCCGATGAATCGGTTCGACGCGTCAGCGAGGCCGTCGGCAAAACGCTGGCCGACAGCGAGATCGTCGCCAAGTTCACCAGCGTTGGTATGGCCACGGCGTTCCAGTCCGGCTCCGAGTTTGCAAAAACCATGCGCAGCGAAACCGAGTGGTGGGGACGGCTCATTGCCGACCGCAAGATCAAGGCGGACGAATAATCCGAGGCTTATGCCAAGCCATTACCCCGGGAGGAGAACCCAATGACTATCGCCATCCATAAAACACCCTGGCTTCGTTGCCTGACTGCACTCGCCGCCAGCCTCGCCATCGCCGGCACCGTATCCGCCCAGACCGCCGCCGACAAGGAATGGGCGGCAACGGTGGCCGCGGCGAAGAAGGAAGGCCGCGTGATGCTTTACAACTCCGCGGCCCAGCCCATCGGCGAGCGAATCGCCGCGGCGTTCCGCAAGGCCTACCCGGAGATCAACATCGAGGTGTTCCGCGCCACCAGCGGCCAGATCGTCCCGAAGCTCGAACAGGAGCGCAAGACCGGCGCCGAAGGCGGGGACGTCATCATCAACTCCGACATCCCGTACTTCAAGAGTCGCCATGCGGAAGGCGTGCTGCTGCCGCCGTCGCCGGAGGCGGTGCGCCGCTGGCCGAAGCGGTTCGTTCTGTACGGCGGGGTGTACATCGCCGCGGTGGAGCCGCTCGTCATCATCTACAACAAGAACCTCGTGAAGACGCCGCCGAAGAGCTTCGCGGACCTGCTGGCGCCGGAATACCGCGGCCGCACCGGCACCTCAACGCTGGCCGCTACCTCCGTGGTGGCGTTCTACGACTGGGCCGAACGCACGCACGGCAAGGACTACCTCACGCAACTGCGGGCGCAGAACCCGAAGATGTACAACGGTGGCACGCCGATGAGCCAGGCGGTCGCCTCCGGAGAAGTCGCCGCGGCCGGCATTGCCGCCGTGCCGGCCAACGCCAAGGCGCTCATCGGCCTTGGCGCCCCGGTCGATTATGTGGTGCCCAACCCGGGCATCGGCATTTTTTACGGCATCTCCGCGCTGGCCTGGAGCAAACGGCCGAACGCGGCGCGCGTGCTGGCGGATTTTGCGATGTCGCCGGCAGGCCAGGCGGCCTGGCACGGCGTAGGGGAGAGCGCAAGCCCGCTGCCGGGCATCCCCGGCTCGCTGGACGTGTCTGCGATCTCGTTGTGGGACCCGGAGGCGTTTCCGGCGGATGTGGTGAATGCGTACACGACGAGGTTTAACTCGATCTTCAAGTAAACGCGGGCAGGGGCTGATGGTCAGGCTGATCCAGTTCTTAAAGCCCTCGCCAATATTGTCAGTATTAATGTAAATAAGCCAAGGTAGATAGTGTGTATTGCACTAAAGTGGCAGTAAAACGAAATGTGACTCTGACCCTGAGGTTTCCCCGCATTTGGCGGTTGTAAACGTGAATGCAAGCTGTTAACTTGATTGGGAAAACGGTGCATGCATGACATGAAGGTGCTTCGCTTTTTGTTGTCGAGACAGAAAGGGGAGCCATGCCATGCATGCGAGACAGATCGTATCGCGAGTGTTGGAACCGTGCTTGGCGCAGCTGCACTGCAAACGCCGATCCTCGCTGGTTCGGGCGACCCTTGGCTTGTTGAGTAGTGGGGTGGGTAGTCTTTGCGGGATTGCGCTGGGACTGAAGGGGGCGACCGGATTCAAGCACCGAATCAAGAGCGTAGACCGGTTGTTGGGCAACGTTGATCTGCATGGGCGCAGAGACGAGCTGTACGGGCGGCTGGCGCGCCTCTGGCTTGAAGGCTTGCCGCAGGTGCTGCTGGTTGTGGACTGGTCGGATCTGAGCAAAGATCAGGGCTGGCAGTGTTTGCGAGCGAGTGTCGTTGTTCAGGGGCGCTCGGTCACGCTCTACGAACAAGTGCATCCACGTCGCAAGCTGGCCAATCCGAAGGTGCATGCGAAGTTCCTGGATGTGGTGGCCTCGATTCTGCCCATAGGCTGTCGACCGATAGTGATGACTGATGCGGGGTTCCAGGCGCCGTGGTTCAAGGCGGTTGGTGAGCGCGGATGGGACTTCGTTGGGCGGGTGCGGGGGCGTGGCCGATTGCGGTTGGAGGATTCGCAGCATTGGATTCCCGCCCGAGAGATGTATGCGTCGGCAAGACTCCAAGCGCGAAGGCTTGGCGCGGGGGAATATGCCCGCAGCAATCCGGTGGGAGTGCAGGTGGTGCTGGCCAAGCGGCCGAAACGGGGTCGACATCGCTTGACCGTATTTGGCCGCAAGAGCACTGCCAAATCGAGCCTTCATGCATCGCGTGCGGCCCAAGAACCGTGGCTGCTGGTGCATTCACCTGGGCTGTCACATCTGCAGTCGCGGGCGATCATCCGGTTGTACGCCCAGCGCATGCGGATCGAACAATCGTTTCGTGACACCAAGAACCTGCGTTACGGCCAAGGGCTGGGGGCCTCGCGCTCGCGAGGCCAATTGCGCCTGGAGATGCTGCTGTTGATCCTGCACCTTGCGGCGGTAGTCCAGCGGCTCATCGGAGAGGCCGCCAAGGATCAGCAATTGGAGCTGCAATTTGCCGCTACGCGCCGAAGGAACAGGCCGGAAATCTCCGTCATGACGCTGGCCCGACGCATCATCCGCGATGGCCAAGCCTGTCTACTGCGAGTGCTACCTTGCCTGACCTTCTCACCGTTGACGCAACAGGCGAGACTTGCTTGCACGGCTCATCCATAATGCGGGGAAACCTCAGACTCTGACCAGGATTTACTGGGAGAGGCCTACACGATCGTGAAGGCGCTCAATTCGCCGGCCGTCAAGCTCATGTACGACACCGAGCACGTGCAGGTCATGGACGGCGACCTGCTGCACGACCTCGAGCGTGTCGCCGCCGAGATCGGCTCGGTACAGATCGCCGATGTGCCCGGGCGGCTCGAGCCGGGGCAGGGCGAGATCAACTTCGTGCAGTTCTTTCGTAAGCTGAACCAGGTGGGCTACCAGGGGCTGGTGGAACTGGAAAACAACTTCTCGCGGCCCGGTGTCCAAGGCGAGCTGTTGGCGTATGAGGCTTTGTGCCAGATCAGTAGTGTCCGGTTAAAACTCGAACAGATTCAGCTGATTATGCAAAGCGATGTCATTGTTCACGGGTGCGGTTTCCGCAACTACTTGTTGTAGAGGCAATTTCTCGAAGAGCGTCAACGACAAAATCTGTAGCAAGGTATGCAAAGA
>CANJXQ010000026.1 GCA_947478805.1 Betaproteobacteria bacterium
CGCTACGCCCGCGCGCCCAAGCCTGAAGCTGGCGTGCCTGCGTCTCGGTGATTGTGATCGTGGGTGCGATTCGCATGTCTGTGCCCTCCTAATACTACAGACACGGCAATCGCAATTAAGTTTTAATATTTACGGCGCACTACACTAGGCATTTCGCGCCTGGGGGTCAATTGGGGCGATGCGATGGAGCGGTCATAAGTCACGGCTCCCATGGATGGCGACCAATCGGGTCCAGACTACAGGCTGAGATCGCGACGCACCGTGACGGAGATCTCGTTGCGCTCATAGGCATAGATCGGGATGCTCGAGATATTCTTCGAATAGGTCCACTGCGGCTTGAGCGTCCAGTCCTTCTCGAAGCGCCAGTTCACCCCCAGCGAGAAGTCGCGCTGGTCGTCCCGCCGGAAGGCGAGGAACGCGGCGTTCTGCCGCTCGTAGTGCCCGCGCTGATTGGTAGCGACAGCAAACAGGTCCATGTCCTCGCGCAGCACCAGCTGTCCGCCGATTCGGAACCCCTCCGAGCGCTTGGCGCCGTCGGCGCGGCCCGACGGGTCGCGCTCCTTGCCGAACAGGTAGTTGGCCAGCAGGACCGCCTTCCCGTCACCCAGCACCCGCATGTAGCCCAAGCCCGTGGTCGATGAGTTGAAGTTATTGACCTGGTTGGCTGCGCTGGTGAAACGGTTGCGCGAGAACTGGCTGAAGGCATTCAATTGGTTGGCCGGGTCGATGGTGTATTTCCATTCCCCCGACATGCCCTCGGAGCGCCGGCTCAGGTCGTTGTCCAGCGTGTAGCGCCCGCTTTGCCCGGCGATCTTCACCTGGTTGGTCGCCTCGCCCAGCGAAACGCCGGCGCGCGTGTCGATGCTGCCGTTGTCGAACGTGTCCTGGGTGAAGTTCATGCGCTGGCGAAAATCGCCGCCCACGAAGGCGCCCAGGGTCGGCGAGAACTGGTAGGCAAAGTCAACTCCCGTTCCCAGTGCCTTGAAGCTGTCGCCGCGCTTCAGGTTGGTCGGGTTCAGCGTGAAGGTCAGACCACCCAGGGCCGGCACCGCGATGTTGGCCTGCGAGCCGGAGTTATTGACGTTGGTGTCGTTGCCGATCTGCAGCTCGACGTAGCCGCGCAACGTGCGCTTCTTGGCGCGCTCGATCTTGTCGATCGCATCCAGGTACGTGGTAATGACCACCTGGGCCTGCTGCGGCGGATTGAGCTCCCTCACAGCAAGGAATTCCGTCTTCGCCCGGTCGGCGTCACCGAGCTGGAAGTAGGCTCGCGCCATGTCCAGGCGCGCACCTGCAAAGTTGGGGTTCACTGCCAGCACGCGCTCAAAAGCGAGGGTGGCTTTGTCGGACTTTCCGGAATCCAGCGCCGCTACACCGAGGGCGTAGTCGAAATCAACGTTGCCGGCGAACTTGTCCTCAAATGGCAGCAGGTAGTCGTAGGCCTCGGCCGGCTTGCCCTGGCTCATCAACGCCTGGGCGCGCGCAACCTCGGCTTGTTGCGCATGCGCCAAATGGCCCGCACCCATTGCCAGGAGCGATGCTGCCAGCACTGCACGAAAAAATTTCACACGAGTTTGCTGCATGTCGTGCGCCACTCCCAAAGTTGTCGCTGCCAGAAATTTTCTGGCCCGCTACTGAACGGCGGCGCATCGTGCTTTTTGATTCGCAAGAGTGGCCTGCACTGTACAAGAAGCGCGCCGTATAATCAATCGAGGAGACCAAATACTTCCTTATGCGTCAAATGGTTGTTGATACTGTTGCAGAATTCCAACAAGCGCTTCCCCGTTATTCAACCCGAATTTCCAGAACCTCGACTTGGCAATATGCGAACAAGTACGCAAGGCTTATGAGCAGCCACTCTTACCAAGGCAATATTGTTTTCATCGGCGCCGGTCGACTCGCGACCGGCTTGTCCCGAGCCTTGCATGCCAATGGCATTGCGGTGCGTGCCGTCGCCAGCCGCAGCCGCGACCGGGCTAAAGCGTTGTCGCACCAAATTCCTGGGTGCGTGGTTCTGCCTGCGCAGGAAGCGGTCGGCATGGCCGACCTTGTCTTCATCGCCGTTCCGGACGATGCCATTGCATCGGTGGCAGCGCAGCTGCGCTGGCGTTCGGGCCAATTTGTTGTGCATTGCAGCGGCGCAACCGACATTGCAGTGCTGTCACCCGCCCTCGAGGCCGGCGCTGCGATCGGAGGATTCCATCCGCTGCAGACATTCACTGATCCTGACGTGGCGCTGGCCACACTGCCCGGGTGCACGGTCGCCATTGAAGCTGAACCCGAGCTGTTTTCAATACTCGAAGATATCGCCACGGTGATCGGCTGTCGCCCGTTTGCGCTGCCCCGCGGCGCACGTGCCCGCTATCACGCGACCGGAAGCTATGGCGCCCAGTTCATCAACGCCCTGCTGCTGGAGGCAAGTGCGGTGTGGGAGTCCTTCGGCAAGGACCGCGAAGCCGCGGTGAGCGCCCTGCTGCCGCTGCTCAAGGGCACGATTGCCGCCATTGAACAGGGCGGCCTCGCGCACGGACTGGCCGGCCCGGTGTCTCGCGGTGACGCGGGAACGATACGACGACAACTGGAGGGCATTGCGCAAGTGGGCGAGGCGCATGTCGCGTTGTTTCGCGAGCTGACGCGCTTGACGCTGCCGCTGGCCATCGAACGCGGCACGCTCAGTGCGGCGCAGATCGAGGCATTGCGAGCGCTGCTCGAGGACAAGCCGTAGAACAGTTGCATCGCTCCAATCGCAATCGCTTCAGCCCTGCTCCCACGCAATTTTCTTCGTCACCGCGGCGCCCTGCTCGTGGTTGTTCATGTAGCCGCGCTGCCAGGTCGTGGCGGGGTTTCCCGCGATCACGATGCCGATCGACTCCGGCGTGTAAAAACAGGGCACCAGGCGGTCAGGGTCCTTCGATGCGCCGTACGCCGCGGGCACGATGCCCTTTTCCAGCTGCGATGTCAGGTCGAGGTTGACGAAGCGGCCGCGGAATTCCACGTCCCGCGCCGGGATCTTCGCCCGCTCGTAGAGGTAGTTGCGGATGTCGTTCTTGCTCCAGCCTTTGTCCGCGGCCAGCTTGGCGATCTGCGGGTTCATGATGATCAGCGGGTCCCAGTGGGCAAACGCTACCGCCGTATGCACCCAGTAGCCGAGGATGGCCTTGCCGAACACGTCGGCCATCGGGTCGAGGTACCCCAGGAGGTCGTTGCCCTCCGAGCCGTGCCCGGCCATCGGCGCGCTCGCGCCCATCATGCTTTGCACCGTCACGCCGCTCTCGCCCTCCTTCAATCCGCGCTCCATGCCGTAGGTGGGCCAGCCGATGGAGCGAACGAAGTCCTCTGCTTCGGCGATGACGACATTGAACGGGTTGCCGATACCCGCGCGGTCCGTCTCGCCCGGCGGAATGCGCAAGCCGGCGATGTTGCGCGTGTACAGGCGAAGGAAACGGCCGATGGCAGTGTTGGCGCGACGGCCCGCGCGCATCACGCCGGTGCCGAAGTTGAAATCGAGTGTCTTGGTCACCGGCCCGCTGATGACGATGAGCGGCTCCCATCCGGGCGTGCTGCCGTGGTCCTCGATGCGGAATTCCGGATCGGCAATCGCCTCGACCAGTGCCAGCAGCACCGGCATGTATTCGGGCAGGCAGCCTGACATCACGCCGTTCACCGCCACGTTCCACACCGTGGCCTCGCGCCGTTCCGGCAGCAGCACGCCAATCACTTCGTCGGGCCGGCGTGCGGTGTGCTTCATGAAGGCATCGATGCGATCGAGCGTGGGCGGGATGACGGGCAGGCCTTCTGTCCACTGCCGATCGTAGAAATGCGCGTTGACTTCATCGATGGAACCGCGGAACACGATCTCGCGCGGCTTGTGCTCACCGCCTTGGCGCGCGGGCGAGATCTTCACATTGCCCAGCTCGGAGATGATCTGCTCGACGATGTCGGTGGCCACCTTGCGGCGGAATTCGTTCTCGTCATCCAGGCGAATATGGCCCGGGTACACCGCCATGCCGGAATCCTGCACGCCAAGGGAGCGTTCGATGGTCTTGGCCTGCGCCTGGAAATGGCTGCCCACGATGGCCACGCTCGGGATGCCGCCGCGAATCGCTGCAACACTGGCCCGCATCACGGCGGGCGTGCAGCTGCCTCAATGGCCGACGCCGACGACGACCGCATCGCAGCCCAGCGCCTGCAGCAGTTGCGGCAGGCCGGCCACGATTTCGTTTTCATCGGGGCCGTGGATGTTGCCGATCACCGGGTACTCGACGAACTTGATGTCCGGGTAGCGCTTGCGAAGTTCTTCTCGCACGATGGGGAACAGGCTGTCGCCCTTGTACAACCAGTCCCACATCTCGCCGATGGTGGCGCCGTTGAGGTCGGGGAGCGACTTCGGAAAATCGGTACCGCCGTCCACCTGCAGGCGGCCCAGCGGCCACACCACCGCGTACTGCGGCTCGTCCGGCGCGGTATTTGTTATCGCATTCATGAATGACCTCCCGTTGCTATTGCATGAATATCGTAAATGTGATCATTTAAAGTTTGTTGCAATATGAGGGGCTACTCCCCTCGTACTCCCCTACTTCGGGGGTTGCAAAATTTCATTTTGCAACCGGTTCTTAAACTAATCGCCAGCGATGTTCCGCGCGGTGACTTGCGGCCCGGGATCGAACACGATATTGAGCGGGCGATAGGCCCGCATCAGCCAGCCGATCATTCCGGGCTGCTGGGCGGCAGGATCGAGTCGCATACCCGGCATGCGCTGCACCAGCGCGATCACCGTCTCGAGAAGTTCGGCACGCGCCAGCGCCGCGCCGACACAGACATGCGGGCCAAAGTGAAACGCGAGGTGGTCGCGAGGCGTCTTGCGCGAGAGGTCGACCTCATTGGGTCGCTCGTAACGCGTGGGATCGCGATTGGCCGCAGCCACGATGGGAATCACCGTCTCTCCCTTGGCAAACGGACACCCGGCGAGCGTGGTGTCCGCAATGGCCTGCCGCGATCGCAGGTGCACCGGCCCATGCAGTCGCAATACCTCCTCGACGAAGGTGGTCAGTTGCGCTTCGCTCGCCCCTTTCAATTGCGCCATGAGGCCGGCTCTCGTCAGCATGAGATAGGCCGCGTTGCTGGTCGCGTAGGTGGTGGTGTCGGAGCCGGCCTGCAGCATGAGGCGGGTGTTGGCCATGACATCGCTCAGGTTCCAGTCATCCAGCAGGCGCGGGCCGTCGCGCCAGAACTTGCTGATCAGGTCGTCGCCCTCCCCGGCCTTTCGCGCCATGATGAAGGGCGTGATCATTTCCTCGATCTCTTTTGCGGCCGCCGCGCCCTCGGCCATGATGCGCTCGGCGCCTGCCTTGTCGTTCTTGTCGACATGCGTGCGATGGTTCAGCACATTGACGATCTGGTGATTGAGGCGGCGATAGGTATCGACGAAATCGTCGTCCTGCCAGGGCAGGCCCATCAGGCGCGTGATCACCCGGATCGGGATGCGCTCGGAGAGTTCTTCCGCAAGCTCGGCTTTTCCTTTTTCGATGAACCGGTCGATGCAGGCATCGACGATGGGCTTGATCATGGTGGCACGCCATTCGGCCACGCGCTTGGGCGAGAACTCCGTCAGCCACCAACCGTGCAGGCGCTCGTGCTCGGCGCCCTTGAGCGCAGGCACCGCGCGGGTGCCGCCGAACAACAGCTTGCGGCCTTCCTTGTGCGGGCTGTCGTAGAGCACGTCGTCCTGGCGCATCGCCTCCTTGCAGGCATCGTAGGACGTGACCAGCCAGCCGTTGAGATCGGCGTCCCAGACCACATCGCCCCTGGCAAGCAGGCGCTTATAGAACGCATAAGGGTCGGCATCCTTGGTGGCGAGAAATGACTCATCCATTGCGAGCTTGTTCATCCGCCCTCCTTGTGTCGCGGTTCAGCGCGAAGACTTGCCACCATCGTGCGGCAGGATGATTCCGGTCAGCGGGCCGACATCGTCGCCCGCCAGGAACAGCGCCGAGCGAGCGATCTCGATCGGCTCGGCAACACGCAGCGCGTCCACCGCCACGTCGTTGCGCTTGTATTCGAAGGTGACTTTCTCCGGTCGCGGCACGCCCTTGGCGAGGCCCGTATTCACACTCCCGGGGGAAATCGCATTGACGCGGATGTTGTCGTTGCCCAGTTCCAGCGCGAGTTGGCGCGTCAGGGCGATGATGCCGCCTTTGGATGCGACATAGGCCGCGCGCCCCACGCGATGCGCCACCATGCCGGCGATCGAGGCGGTGTTGATGATGCACCCCTTTTGCTGCCGCTTCATGTAGGGCACGACGCACTTCACCCCGAAGAATGTGCCCGTGAGGTTGACCGAAATGACGGCGTTCCAGTCCTCTTCACTGATCTCCTCGGCCGCGTTGTAGAGCGAGCGGATGATGGCCGCGTTGTTCCACAGGATATCGATGCGACCCCAGTCCTTGATGGTGTCGTCCACCATGCGCTGGACGTCGGCCAGTTTGCTGACGTCGGCGACCGAAGCGACTGCTTCGCCGCCGGCCGCTCGGATGCCCGCCACCACTTCATTGAGCGCATCCGCCGTCACGTCCACCGCGACAACCTTGGCTCCTTCCTCGGCGAACAGCACGGCACCTGCGCGCCCCACGCCGGAGGCGGCACCGGTAATGATGGCCACCTTTCCGTCGAGCTTCCCCCCTTTGCCCATCCCCGCCTCCCTCCGATGCGCGAGCGAATCACATTCGCCCCCGAGATTGCGCACTTTACGCACTCGGGGCAGGAAACTCAATTGCGCCGGCACTCTCGCGGCATCCGCGACGCTTGCACTGATGCATCGGCTTCATTGACTGGCTCACATCGACATGCGAGCATCAAACACATTGCGCAAACCGGAGGTTCCATGGCCAAGACCACACTGTACTCGCCCGTTCCCGATGAATGGCTCGTCGATCCCGCAATCGCCGCGAAGAAAAGCGATGGCGTGAAATTTCCCTCGGGTAAAGTCATCGGCATTGTCGACAACGGCAAGCTGAAGAAATTCGGCGATGCGCTGGAGTGGCACCTGCGAGCGCGCGGCGCGCGCGACGTCATCCGCTGGAGCAAGCACTACCAGGACGGTGCGCCCGACGACGCGCTGATTGCCGAGATCTCGAGCAAGGTGGAGGCGTCGGTCGTCGGCCTGGGCAATTGAGGAAGCTGTACGGCATGGAGTTGCCATGCCACCGCCAAGATCGATAACACGGGCATGCCCGTGGTCGTGCTCACCATTCCTCAATTCGAGACGGTCGGGAAGGTGTCCAACCGCGCCTACGGGGCAAAGAACGCCGGCCTGATGGTGGTGCGCGAGGATGTGGACGTCATCACCGGACCCGAACTGGACGCCGAGGCCGAGCGCGTGGCGCAGCTGCTGCTGGGCGATGTGGAGATGCAGTTCCCGCGCGACGGTGCGGGCCTGATGCCCAAGAGTGCCATGCCGGGTGCCAAGCCATGAGCGCGAAATCCCCAATGAAGACCATCGACATCGCGCACGAATCGCCGCGCGACCTCGAGCGCGTGCTGCGCGATCGCGGCTGGACCGACGGCCTGCCCATCCACCTTCCGACCCGGGAGCGCGTGGACGAATTCATCGCGGCATCCGGCATGCGGCCGGAAGAAGTCATCGGTCACGTGGCGCCCCAGGGGGGCCTTGCCACCGTTGGGCTCATTGCCGTCAACGCCGTCATGGCGGGCTGCGAACCCGAACACCTGCCGGTGGTCGTCGCGGGAATCCGCGCGCTGCTCAAGGAACCCTTCCGGCTGCACCTGGTGCAGGTCACCACCAACCCCATCGCGCCGCTGGCCATCGTCAACGGGCCGGCGCGCCTTACGGCGAACGTCCGTTGGGGCCGCGAAGCGATGAGCCCGGGCCCGGGCGGCAACGGCCCGATCGGGCGCGCGGTCCGCTTCGTCCTGCGCAACATCGGCGGCATCGGCGAGGCGGATACCGCAACCTTCGGCAACCCGGCGAAATACACCTTCGTCCTCGGCGAGGACGAAGAGGGCAGCCCCTGGGAGCCCCTGCACGTGTGGCAGGGCTACAAACGCGAAGACAGCGTCGTCACCATGCTGGGGATCGAAGGTTGCATAGACGTGGTGCCCGAGTCCGGAAGCACCACGGCGGAGAACCTGCTCAATCACCTGGGACACGCGATGCAGACCATCAGCACCGGTGTCTGGTGGTCGAAGGGCAACCCGACATTCGTCATCACGCCGCGCTACGCCGAATTGTTCGCGAACAAGGGAATGAGTCGCGCCGACGTTCAACTGGAACTGTGGGAGCGCTCGAAAATTCCGGTGAAATCGCTGCCGTTCTCGAACATCAATACCGGCGATTGGAAACTCGACGGCGATCGCATATTGGTGACCGCAGACCCGAAAGACATTTACATCATCGTCGCCGGATCTCCAGAGGGACACCACGCGCTGTACATGCTGCCGTGCTGCCTACCGATGGCGACTCACGCAAAGGTTTGATGGCCTCGCCAGCGCGTCGCACTTTACGAGTGCCGGCATTGCAGCCCCTCCCAATGCCAAATAGGGGATTGCAAACAAAAGTCCAGACATTTGCTGTGTATGTGCCTGAGCGCACAGTCGCCAGAGGGGTTCAGGCACGAGAATTCAGTGCCAGGTGCCTGAAGCGGCCGCGATTCACGGGGCGACTCTCCGCCTGCCATGGCAGGCGGAGAGTCGCTCTTGGACTATCGGACATGCAAGGATGGAAAGGGCGCGGGCGGACGGATGTTGGGCGCGTGCGTTCGGCCTTTCTGCCTCATCGGCAGGCGGCCGCCCGGTGCGCCCCGGAATCGCGGTTTCACGCTGATTGAACTCGTCACTGTGATAGTGATCCTCGGCGCCCTTGCGGCAATTGCAGTGCCGAAGTTTATCGACCTGCGCTCCAATGCCTATCAGGCGGTGGTGGCCGCCACCGCCGGCGCCCTGGGCACGGCGGTGCAGATGGCCAACATTCAATGCCTGGTGAGCAATTGGGCGGGCAAGGACAATCTGCCCGGCTACGCAGCGGGGAACGTCGATTTCAACTCGGGCTGTTTTCCGTCGGGGACCGGTGGCGCCAACGGCATCGGCAACAACGACAACCGCTGCGTCGCCGTATGGGAGGCGATTCTTCTTGCTGCGCCGACGGCAGCCACCAATGCCAGCGCTGATTATCGCGCCGCCGCGAACAGCAACATTTGCACCTTCACCTTCCAGCTGGATACCGGCGTCGCGCGGGCGTTTGACTACAACTCGTTGTCAGGGGGCGTGGCAATCGTCAGCAACCCCTGACGGCTGAAGGGTCGCGCCCTACGTGCTGCGCATGATCACCCCGTTCGAATACTCCTCCACGCACTGCAGCGACGCGGCCAGGCTGGCCTTGCGGATCTGACGGCAGCCCTTGGAGCGGTCATACGTGTGCTTGCCTTCGCGCCATCCAGGGCACGCATCATCGGTGCGATGCCGCAGCTGCCGCACGTTCTCCAGCACCAGGTTGAGTCCGTGCAGGTAGCCCTCCGATAGCAGGCCGCCGCTGGTATTGGTCGGCAGCACGCCATCCAGCCGGGTGCGCCCGTTGGCAATGAAATCCTTGGCCTCGCCCTCGCCGCAGAACCCCCAGGCCTCGTAGGCCTTGAGCGCCTCGTAGGTGAACGCGTCGTACATGGAGACGAAATCCATGTCCTCCTGCGACACGCCCGCCATGCCGAACAAGCGTTCGCGCGCCCAGTGCGCGCCGCTCTTGTAGATCACCGGGTTGCCGGACATCCACTCCTGGTTCGGCGCCATGGTGCGGGCCACCGCGCTCATGAGGTACACCGGCGGCTGGCGAAGGTCGCACGCGCGCTCGCGCGAAGTGATGATCAACGCACCCGCCCCGTCGGTCTCCTGGCAGCAATCCAGGGCGCGGAAGGGCTTGGCGATCCAGCGCGAATTCTGGTGATCCTCCACGCTGATGAGTTCGCGGCGCATGGCCTTGGGATTTAGGCTGGCGTGGTAGCGATGATTGACCGCGATTTCCGCGAACGCGCGCGTCGTGGTTCCGGTGTCGTGCAGGTAGCGCATGGCCGACATGCCGAACCACTGGACGGGGGCAGTCCAACCCCAACTCTGGCGGAACTCTGCGTCGGGCCGCCCGCCGGGCGCCTTGCCCATGCGCCGGCCCGAGCGCCCGTTCATGCCGCGAAAAATCACCATGGTCTTGCACATGCCCGCTTCGAGCAATGACATCGCGTGCGCGATCAGCGCCTCGGTTGCGCCGCCGCCCCCGACGTCCATGAAGTAGTTGAGCCGCATGCCCATGGCGGTCGCGACCGCTCCTCCGGAAGCGCAGTCGAGGTGGTTGAAACTCGTCATGCCATCCACGTCCTTGGCGTCGAGCCCCGCATCTTCGAGCGCATTGCGCACGGCTTCGCAGACGAGCGACAGGGTGCTGCGTCCGGAGTTGGAGGTAAATGCCGTATTGCCGACGCCAACGATGCAGTACTTGTCTGACAGGGATGCCATGGAATTTCCGCGAGATGTTCAAGGGATCGGGTGGAGTCCCAGCGTATGCAAGATAGCGAATACCGTCAACCGTGTCGCCTCGCCCATACGCGCGCGATTGTCGAGTTCCGTCAGCCGACGACATTCCTGTTTGACCTGCACATTGCCAAAGCGTAGCTTATGGACTCGCGAAACAGGGGGAGCAACATGATGAGGAAATTTTGCAATTCGATCGCGCGTCGCGCGTCGCTGGGAGCAGTGGCAATTTTCATCACCCTGGCGATATCCGCCTCGCACGCCTTCGCGCAGGCCGGAGCACGCGACGCGGCCGACCTCGAAGCCCTTATCAAGGCCGCCCGAACCGAGGGAGAAGTGACCTTCTATTGCGCTCAGGTGGAAGTGGTGGCCAAGCGCGTAGCCGAGGCGTTCAGCACAAAGTACGGCATCAAGGCGCAATACATCCGTCTTCCGAGTTCCCAGTTGATGCAGCGTTACGCCGCGGAGGCCGAATCCGGGAACATTGCCGCGGACGTGGTCTTCAATGCCGGCAATGCCGTCGGATTTGCCGAAGAGGGCCTGAAGAAGGGCTGGGTGGAATCGATCTCCGCGGCGGGCCTGCCCGTCCTCAAGAGCGGCCAGTTCCCGGCGGCACGCAACAGCGGGCCGACCGCGGTGATACAGATCGGGCCCGAGCACATCGTCTACAACACCGACCGCGTGAAGGGCGCCGACATCCCCAAGACATGGCAGGACCTGCTGCATCCCCGCTTCAAGGGCCAGATCCTGATCCCTGATCCGCGGGCCTCGGATGCCACGCTGGACCAGTGGGTGATGATCATGCACAAGTACGGTGAGGGATTCATCAAGCAGATCAATGCGCAGGTCGGCCGCCGGTTCGGCAGCGGCGTCCCCGCCATACAGGCTCTGGCCGCCGGCGAGGGCATGCTGATGTTCCCGATCACGCGCCCCTCCATCGATGCCCTGTCCGCCAAAGGGGCACCCGTCGCCGGGATCATCCCCGATGTGGTGACCGGCGTGGAAATCCAGGTGATGCTGACCGCGCGCGCAAAATCGAAGCACCCCAATGCAGGGCGGCTGCTGGCCAACTACGTGATGTCGCCGGAGGGCAACAAGGTGTTCAATGACGATCCGGGCGGCTTCCCGATCTACGACCTGAGCAACCTGCCGAAGGGGTATGAGCCGCCGTCGCGCACCAGTGCAACGTTCAAGCAGCAGATCACGACCCTGCTCGGCTTCCAATAGCGCCAGAACCCCGGGCAAGCAAGAAAGCCATAGAATTCCCGCCATCCCGATAACAACGCACCGAAGGAGCAAGAACCATGGCCAAGTACAACGTCATCTCAGCCGACGCGCACCTGGAGACCCCGCCTACCGACTGGGTGGAACGCATGCCGGCCAACCTGCGAAGCGAAGCACCGCAAATCGTCAAGCTGGACACCGGAGGCGACGGCGTGTCCGTGGCCGGCAAGCCGCCCGCGCCCCTTGGGCTGCAATTGACCGGCGGCCAAAAGTTCAACGAGTTCGTGACGCGCGGACGCAGCTTCTCCGACAAGCTGCCCGGCTCGGGCGACCCCGCCCAGCGCCTGCGCGAGCAGGACCAGGACGGCACGGATGCCGAACTGATGTATTGCGCCGTGGTGCAGACCGCGCTCAAGTCGATCAAGAACCCGGTCGTCCTCAAAGAGATCGCCAAGGCCTATAACGCCTACCTGAATGACTTCTGCAGCCACAGCCCGGACCGCCTCTTCGGTGCCGCACTGATTCCGCCCACCAACATCGATGATGCGATGGAGGAACTGGAGCGCATCTCCAACTACAAGGCGGTGCGCGCCGCCTGCCTGATCACGTTTCCCAACGGTAGCGAGTGGGGCACCTACGGCGATGAGCCGTTCTGGAAGGCCGCCAGCGACATGGGCCTGTGCGTCACCGCGCACCACAATTTCGGCGGCGAGGACAAGGGCAAGTCCCACCCGCTCGCCGGGCAGAAGGACAAGGCGTTGCAGCTCGACGGCGAGGTCGACCTTGCCCATTTCGCGTGGCTCTTGACCTGTGACATGCCGATCCCGACCATCCCCATCCTCACCATCGAGCAGCTGTTCCTGGGCGGCGTGTTCGACCGCCACCCGAAGATCCGCTTCCACTTTGCCGAAACCGGCATCGGCTGGCTGCCCTACTGGCTCGAACAGATGGACGACCGCTTCGAGCGCCACCGCCACTGGGCCAAGGTCAAGCTGAACAAGAAGCCCAGTGACTACGTTCGCCAGCATGTGACCTTCTCCTTCCAGGAAGACCACGCCGGCACCCGCAATCGCGACCTCATCGGCATCGACAACATCTGCTGGGCCTCCGACTTCCCGCACAGCGTGGGCGACTGGCCGTATTCGCGCGAAACCCGCGAGCGCCAGTTCAAGAACCTGCCCGACAACGAACGGCGCAAGCTCGAGGCGCTGAACATCGCCACCCAGCTGGGCGTCATCAGCAAGGAAGAGAAGGAGAAGCTCGCGCAGGAGCCGATTTCGCGCAAGGTCGAAGCGCTGAAGATCCCGGCGCGCGGCGAGCGCAGGGGCGGGTAAGCGGCCGGCCGACGCCGAACAACGTGTGACAACGTCGCGTTGAACAAGAGTACGAGGGGGAGGTCAGCAATGGCAAAGAAGAGCTACCGCATCACGCTGCTGCCAGGAGACGGTGTCGGGCCGGAGATCACCGAACAAGGCCGCAAGGCGCTGGCGGCGGCGGCGCAACGCTTCGGATTCGACATCGGCTTCCAGCCCGGCTACTTCGGCAATGCCGCGATTGAGAAATATGGCAGCAGTTTCCCCGCCGAGACGCTGGCATTGTGCGCGGCATCCGACGCCATCCTGACCGGGGCGACCGGCGGCGTAACTGGTGCGACGGCCTACAAGCCCATGGACCCGAAGGGCGGCAAGCGCGGCCTGCACAAGGCGTTGGGGCTGACCGTCAACTTCCGGCCGGCCCGATTGCTTTCGTCGCTGCATGCGTGTTCGGCGCTCAAGCCGTCGTTGATCGCCTCGGGCGTGGACATGGTGATCGTCAGGGACATTTCCGCTGGTCTGTGGATGGGGACACCACGCGGCTTGACCACAACTGCTCGCGGTCGTTCGGCCGTCAATACGCTGAAATACAAGGAATCCGAAGTCGCCCGCATCATGCGCGCATCATTCCGGCTCGCCGAAACGCGCCGCAAGCGCCTGGACGTGGTGGCGCAGGACAACTCGCTGGAAACCTCGCAGTTGTGGCGTCAAGTGGCCATGGAAATGGCCAAGGAATACCCGTCGGTGGAGGTTGAACATCACTATCCGGATGCCTTTGGCCGGCTTCTGCTGATCAAGCCTTGCGATTTCGACGTCGTCGTCGTGGATCACATGTTCCTTGCCGGCGTATTCAACGACCAGTGCGGCCCCATCGTCGGCTCGCTCGGCATGATCCCGTCCGCCGATCTGCGCGTGAGCGCAAGCGGCAAGGCCAGCGGCTGCTTCGGGTTTTACGAGCCCGCGCACGGCAGCGTGCCGCACCGCGCCGGGAAGAACCAGGTCAACCCGCTGGCCACGGTACTCGCGGCCGCCCTGCTGTTGCGCTACTCCCTCAGGCAGGAGGCGGCAGCCACGGCGGTTGAACGTGCCGTCGACGCCGTGACGCGTCAATACCGCACCTACGACATTGCAGAGCCCGGAACCACGCTGGTCGGCACCGCGGAAATGGGTGATGCGGTGGTGCGCGCCATTCTTGAGACCGCCACTTAGAGCACCTAACAGAATTACCGTTAGGTGCACTGAAGTAGGGAAGTTTGAGGGGAGTATCCCCTCAATTGTTTTAGGTACGCTTAGCGCCCAAGCGCTCCGCGCGCGACCGTCGTGAAAGCATGCCCGGTCAGACTTCGAGGATGCGCACCAGTTGCGCGAGCGAAGTGATTTCCAGCTTCATCATGATACGGCTTCGATAACCTTCCACGGTTCTGGCGCTGAGCTCGAGCTGCTCGGCAATGCCGCGCGTCGAACCGCCGTTGGCGAGCAGCTCGGCGATCTCCCGTTCGCGCCGCGTCAGGCGCGACACCAGGTCCATTGCAGAACGCTTGTGCGCGAGCGTGCGCCGGCGCTCGTCGTCCACCGCCAGCGCTTCGAGCACGCTGTCGATCAGCACCTGGTCTTCGATGGGTTTCTCGAGGAAGTCGAACGCCCCCTGGCGCATGGCGCGTACCGCCATGCCCACGTCGCCATGGCCGGTCATGAAAATCACGGGAATCCCCAGCCCTTCCTCGGCCAGCCGCCGTTGCACCTCGATGCCGCTCATGCCGGGCATGCGCACGTCGAGCAGGATGCAACCGGCGTTCTCGAGATTTGCCTTGAGGAACACAGCAGGGCTCTCGAACGCAACCGTTTCGATCCCCACCGACTTGAGCAGCATGCCGACCGACTGCCGAATGCCCGTGTCATCGTCGACGATGAATACCGCGCGCGGGGATTTGTCCGGCGCCACCGATTCAGGCATGCGCGAGTTCCCGGCCCGCGAGGGTGAACCAGAAGACGGTTCTCCCGTCGTCAGTTGAGTCTGCATGTATTTCCTCCCCGTGTGCCTCGATGATGGACCTGCACACCGCCAGTCCCATCCCTACGCCATCCAGCTTTGTCGTGAAATACGGCTCGAACAGCTGTGCCCGGGCCACTTCCTCAAGGCCGCCGCCTGTATCGACCACTTCGATTCTGAGCTTTCCCGAATCCTGCCGAAGTGCCCGAACCGTGATTTCACGGATTCGTGAACGGGCCACCGCATCCATCGCGTTGTTCAGGAGGTTCAGCACGACCTGCACCAGAAGCGTAGCGTCCCCGGACACATCAGGCAAGCCCGGATCGATGTCCACCTTGATGCGCACCTTCTCTCGACTCTTTCGCGTCGAGGCTATGTCAATGGCATGTTTGACAACATCCTCTATGCGGATCCACGAACGCGAAATCCTCCGGCCGCCGACCAGCTCGCGAAATTTGCGAACGATGTCCGAGGCCAGGAGCGCGTGCGAAGCGGTTGCGCGCATCGCATCGCGGATGTCGGGGTCGATGCGCGTGTCGGCCTCCACCATGCGCAGGCACGCCTGGTTGTAGGTCACCACGGCAGCCAGCGGCTGATTGAGTTCATGCGCGAGGCCCACCATTGCCTGGCCAACACTCTCGGCCTGCGTCGCGCCGATCAACCGGCTTTGCAGGAGTCGCAGTTCTTCTTCCAGCGCAACGCGCCGCGAGACATCGCGGTCAAAGCCGCGCAGGCCGGCGCGCTCGCCGGTCACGGAGCGGATCAGGACAGAACTGCTCTCCAGCGTGATGCGCTTTCCCGACCGATGCCGCGCGATACGCAGCTTGACGCCCACGGCGTCCCGCTCCGGATTGCCGGCACCCCATATCATTTCCCCGCGCGTCCCGATCAGGTCTTCAGGTGCATAGCCGAACAAGGCGGTACAACTCGGGCTGCTGTAGGTGTACGCGCCGTTGGCATCGGTTTCCCAGACCCAGTCGGGCGTGGTTTCCACCAGGTCGCGAAAGCGCTGCTCACCGGCGCGCAGGGCCCCGGTCAGGCGCGATTGCAGTTCGCCTGCCTCGCGCCGGCGCCTGAGCAGCAGATGCACGCCCGCGGTCCCGAGCAGCACCAGGAGCGTTCCGCCAACGCCCAGCACCACCGGCCATTCCGAATCCTCGGCAAACAGGCTCTCTTCAGACGCCGAGACCGAAAGCTCCAGCGGTTCTCCGGCAAACTCGGTCAGCGTCGTGGCGTAGCGCGACTCCGGGATGCCCGAGGCCGCCCTGGATGAGCCACGGCGTGCCGCGTCCTTGCCAGCCCATCCGCCGAGCGATTCAGCCAGCGACGTATGCTTGAGCGACACCGAGAACCCCTGGGGAACCTGCAGCGTTCCCACGCGCTCCAGGATCCTGGCAAAGTCCATCCACACGACAATCCAGCAACCCACTTTGCCGTCCGGCGCAAGCACCGGCACGACCAGCGCGGGTACCGATGCGGCAAGATTGTCGAACTCCTTCAGGCGTCGCAAGGCCGGCTTTTGCTCCGCCACCGGACGTCGTTCCAGTTCGGCGAATACGGCGCTGTGCCCCAGGTCGATTTGCGCCAGGGATCCGCTGGCCGCCTCCCCCATGCTGTACATCACTGCATAAGGTCGCTGCGCCCCTCCCGGCCCGGGATGATGAAGCCCCGCGGGCAACGGGCGCGCCGGCACCGCCAGGATGGTCGGACCAATCCCGCCATACAGCTGGCTTTGGCGCAACCCTCGGAACAGGCTCTCGAGCTGGGCTGCGCTCAAGGTCGGTGACACCGCAAGCACATTGCGCCAACGCTCGACGAGTTCAAAGTGGTCGGAAAGCGATCCCCGAACCGCATTGCCAATCCGCTCGACCGACAGCGCGAAATACATGGCGCGCTCTCGCTCGGCCTCGGCCGAGGATAACCGCACGGCCACGACAGTCACAAACGCGAGCACCGCTGCCACCGCGATCGTGATGGAGAGGTCTCGCTGGAGAATCCGGTTTGACGAGGTCAAGGTTGTCGGAGCTTTCAGAACGACACGCAAGGTTGGCGGAAGCAGTCTCCCGAAAACTTCAACCCGTAAATCTACGCCCAACTCGCGAATAAGCCACGATGTTCATGTGCGTGACCAGTGCGTATTATCCCATCAGAGGCGGCGCCGTTGTCTTGACATTGGATGCCGCAACCGATGCCACAACCGCAGGGTAAAAATAGCGGAGGAACACTGCCATGAGCAACCTCGAGGGATTGCGCAAGGCCTGCAACATTGCACGCGGTCTTGATCCGGAAAGCGGCGAGCCGCTGGAAGAACAACACCTTGCCGCACCGCGCCCGAAGTCCAGCCACCGGCCCAAACGACGCGCGTTGCCTCCCCGGGAAACCGGCTCGCGCTGGGTCTACTTGGTCATCGACGAGCCCGTCACGTAAGCATTTCAACTAGAGCGAGCCGGGAAGGCATCGTCTCGGCCCCAACCCCGCCTGCTCGCCTTCAGCCGAGCGCGCTCAGCCCTGCGGTGATCGCGCGGTGAACGAGCGGGCAGATGCGCGGTTTTTCAGGCCTCGGCACCCGCTCGAAGCATGCCCTGCTCTTCGATGAACTGGACGATGGTCGTGAGGCCGAGTCCGGTCTTCAGGTTCGAGAACACGAAGGGCTTCGTGCCGCGCATCTTGCGAGCATCGCGGTCCATCACGTCCAGCGACGCGCCCACCATGGGCGCAAGATCGATCTTGTTGATGATCAGGAGATCCGACTTCATGATGCCCGGCCCGCCCTTGCGCGGAATCTTGTCGCCTGCGGCCACGTCGATGACATAGAGGGTAAGGTCGGACAGCTCGGGACTGAAGGTCGCCGCAAGGTTGTCGCCGCCCGACTCGATGAAGATCACATCGAGGTCGGTGAAACTGCGGTTGAGCCGCGCCACCGCCTCCAGGTTAATCGACGCATCCTCGCGAATGGCGGTATGAGGGCACCCGCCGGTCTCCACGCCGATGATGCGTTCGGGCGCGAGCGCCTGGTTACGCACCAGGAACTGCGCGTCCTCTTCGGTGTAGATGTCGTTGGTGACGACGCCGATGTTGTACTTGTCGCGCAGGGAGCGGCACAGCGCCAGGGTGAGCGCCGTCTTACCGGAGCCGACCGGGCCGCCAATGCCCACGCGTAAAGGTTGTGAACTCATAGATCCTCAGGAACGGAAAAGTCGCGAATACTGCGTTTCGTGATGGCTCGCCGCAATGGCGAGTCCGTGACAATAATTGTTCATTTCATGTGGGTCTATCGTGATCATTTCATCCAGATTGATCACAATTTTCGCGCCCAGCCTGGACAGAAGGCGCTGCCCCTCGGTCTGCCCCAGGGGCACGGCTTTCAGCGCCGCCATGACCTGGTTTTCCAGCCACGACCACACGTAGGCATTGAGGGCATTGCGCGCCGGGATGCGCCACTGCACCGCCGCGAATGTGAATGCCGAGGGAAACGCCGTCTCGCTGATCGCGTCCAGCGACTGCAATTCACCGGGCTCCAGGCCATCGCCTTCAGCTGCCATATCGCCCAGCAATCGCACCAGCGAGTAGCCCATCTGCAGGGTTTCAGCGCGCAGTTCCGCGGTTTCGCGGGTGACGATGAACCAGTCGTTCCACTCGCGAACCCCGGCCATGTCGCGCTCGGCCCATGCGGCATACAGGCGCCACCAGACGGGCGCCTCCAGACGCGCCATCGAATAACGAAGCATGTCGCCGATCCAGACCTCTGCGTCGGCTGCCGTCGCGACCACCCCCGACTCCACCGCCGCCTCGAGGCCCTGAGAATAGCTGTAGGCACCCACCGGCAGCGTGGGGCTTGCCAGTTGCAGCAGCCGGGTCAGTGCGAGGTCGTCGTTCATGCGCAGCGTCGAGAGGGCTCAGTGCTTGTGGCCATGGTCGCAATGAGGCCCATGCACATGGCCATGCTCAGGCCCATGCTCAGGCTCGCGGTCGTGCCCGTGGTCGTGCCCTTGCCCCGGTTCATGATCATGGCCCGAGGCATGCGCATGCCCGTGGTCGTGGCCACAACTGGGGCCGTGGACGTGCGCTTCCTCATGCGCGTGCCCGTGGTCATGTGCATGCTCATGTGCGTGGCCATGCTCGTGCGCTTCGCCATAATGATGAATCTTGCCCGGCCCGCTGCCCTCCTCGTGGTGCGCATGTCCTGCGCCTTCTCCGGCGTGGCCGTACGCCCCCGCCTCCGGCTCGAACGGCGCCTGCATCGAGGCGACGCTGGCGCCCAGCCCGGTCAGCATGTTCTCCAGCACGTGGTCCGCCGCCAGGCGCAGGAAGCCCTCGCCCACCTGCACCGGCACATGGCGGTTGCCCAGGTGGTAGGCCGCGCGCAGCAGGTCCTCCGGCGTCTCGCAGGTCACGTTCAGCACGGCCTCGGGTTCGGCAACCACTTCGATCACGCGCCCATCCGATGCAACCACGAGGTCGCCCCCGCGCAACACCTCGCCGCGCGGAAGCATCACTCCGACCTCCTCGCCCGAGGCCAGTTGCGCGCGCAACCGCGACTTCTGGCGCGCATCGAACGGCAGCTTCAACTCCCCCTTGACCGCGATGTTGTAGGCGGCGCGGGAGGCTTTCAGTTTTTTTCGAATCTCGATCATGAAGGGGCTCTTTCCTGGTCAATGCCGCTCTTCTTCGTTCGCAGCGGAGTGACGGAGTCTACGTTCGAATCGCCGTTCTAGGAGGATGTTGAAAAAGGGGGACATGGTCCCCCTTGACCCCCTACTTCGGGGGCTGTTGAAAAACGCTTCCCTCTGAAGAGAAGCACGTAAATTGGCGAGTTTCGCATTGGGGAAGCGTTTTTCAACAGCCTGCTAGAAAAGGAAGTAACGCTGGGCCATGGGCAGCACGCGGGCAGGCTCGCACACCAGCGCGACGCCGTCCGCCTTGACCACGTAGGTTTCCGGGTCGACTTCGATCTTCGGCAGCGCGTCATTGAGGACCATGTCCTTCTTGCCGATGTTGCGGCAGTTCGATACCGCCAGCAGCGGCTTCCTCAGGCCTAGTGCCGCCACCGTCGGGTTCTCCAGCGCCGCCTGCGACAAAAAGGTCACGGAAGTTGCCAATGCGCCGCCGAACGCGCCGAACATGGGCCGGTAATGGACCGGCTGCGGAGTCGGGATGGAGGCATTCGGGTCACCCATCGCCGCCGCCGCAATCATGCCGCCCTTGAGGATCAGCGACGGCTTGGCGCCGAAGAATGCCGGCTTCCAGAACACCAGGTCGGCCAGCTTGCCCACCGTGATCGAGCCCACCTCGTGCGCCACGCCGTGGGCGACGGCCGGGTTGATGGTGTACTTGGCGATGTAACGCTTGACGCGTGCGTTGTCCGCCCGCGCGGAGTCGCCTGCCAGCGCGCCGCGCTGCGTCTTCATCTTGTGCGCCGTCTGCCAGGTGCGGATGATGACCTCCCCCACGCGGCCCATGGCCTGCGAGTCCGACGACAACATCGAGAAAGCTCCCATGTCATGCAGGATGTCCTCTGCGGCGATGGTTTCGCGGCGGATGCGCGACTCAGCGAAGGCCACGTCTTCGGCAATCGAGGGGTCGAGGTGGTGGCACACCATGAGCATGTCCAGGTGCTCGTCCAGCGTGTTGACCGTGTAGGGTCGTGTCGGATTGGTGGACGAGGGCAGCACATTGGGCTGGCCGCAGACGCGGATGATGTCGGGGGCGTGACCGCCTCCGGCGCCTTCGGTGTGATAGGTGTGGATGGTGCGGCCCTTGAAGGCGGCGATCGAGGCCTCGACGAATCCGGATTCGTTGAGCGTGTCGGTGTGGATCGCCACCTGCACGTCCATCTCGTCGGCGACACCCAGGCAGCAGTCGATGGCTGGCGGCGTGGTGCCCCAGTCTTCGTGGAGCTTCAGGCCGATGGCCCCGGCCGCGACCTGCTCGCGCAGCGCCTCGGGCAGGCTGGCATTGCCCTTGCCGAGGAAACCCAGGTTCATCGGGAAGGCTTCGGCCGCCTGCAGCATGCTGTACAGGTGCCAGGGGCCGGGCGTGCAGGTGGTGGCGAAGGTGCCTGTCGCGGGCCCCGTGCCGCCGCCGATCATGGTGGTGACGCCCGACATCAGCGCCTCGTCGATCTGCTGCGGGCAGATGAAATGGATGTGCGTGTCGATGCCGCCGGCGGTGACGATCATGCCTTCGCCGGCGATGATCTCGGTGCCGGGCCCGATCACGATGGTGATCGCCGGCTGGATATCCGGGTTGCCCGCCTTGCCGATGCCGGCGATGCGGCCGTCCTTGATGCCGATGTCCGCCTTGACGATGCCCCAGTGGTCGACGATCAGCGCATTGGTGATGACGGTGTCGGCGACATCCTTCGAGACCCTCTGGCTCTGGCCCATGCCGTCACGGATGACCTTGCCGCCACCGAACTTCACTTCCTCCCCGTAGGTAGTGAAATCCTTCTCCACCTCGATCCACAGGTCGGTGTCGGCGAGACGCACGCGGTCGCCTGTGGTCGGGCCGAACATTTCCGCATAGGCGCGGCGGGAAATTTTCACGCTCATTTCGCTGCCCCCTTCCCGCCCGCCTTCAAGGCACCCCTCAGTTCGCCCATCACCTTGCCCTGGAATCCGTAGACCTTTCGGTCGCCCGCCAGCGCCACCAGCTTCACCGTGCGCGACTGTCCCGGCTCGAAGCGCACCGCAGTGCCCGCGGCGATATCGAGTCGCATGCCGTACGCCGCCTCGCGCTCGAACTTGAGCGCGTCATTGGTCTCGAAGAAGTGATAGTGGGAGCCGACCTGGATGGGCCGGTCCCCGGAATTGGCGACCTTCAGGGTTGCCGTCCTGCGGCCGACATTGAGCTCGATGTCGCCTGCAACGGTTTCGATTTCACCTGGAATCATGGCTGCGCTCCGTGCAATGCGTTCATGGAATCGGATGATGGACGGTGACCAGCTTCGTCCCGTCGGGGAAGGTTGCCTCCACCTGGATGTCCGGAATCATCTCAGGCACGCCCTCCATGACATCCTCGCGCTTCAAGAGCGTGGTGCCGTAACTCATCAGTTCGGCCACCGTGCGCCCGTCGCGCGCGCCTTCGAGGATGGCCGCGGTGATGAAAGCCACCGCCTCCGGATAGTTGAGCTTCAGGCCGCGCGCGCGGCGCCGCTCCGCCAACAATCCGGCGGTGAAGATCAGCAGCTTGTCTTTCTCTCGTGGCGTCAGTTCCATGGCACCTGGCTTCCAGAATTATTATCAATTGTGAACATCGGATCACGTTCTGCTTACTTGGAAATAATAAATATGATCATCATGTCGCCCATATCCTCGGCGGATCGGCCTGCCCGCCATGCAGTTGCGGTCGCATCAGCGCCCACAGCGCCGCGAACCAGTGGCGCGCTTCTTCCGACGAATCGCCCAGCCAGCGAGCGATGCACACGCCAGGCAGCCGGGTCACTCCCGCCTTGGCACCTGCAGTGACCGGCACCGCGCGGCACGCCGACATCACCTCGGCAGGCAAGTCGCGTCCGGCTGCGATCAAGGTCCCGCACACGGTGTGGCCGGCCATTCCCACGGGCGATGCGAATAGCGGATCGTCTCCATCAATCCTGCCCTGCTCCAGCCACAACCGGCGGCCGTTGCGCGACACCTGGGTGCGCGTGCGCAGTTCCCCCGTCGCAAAGCGCTCGCCGGAGGCCGTTCGGCCAAAGCAGACAATGTCCCAACCCAGGTAGACCGCATCACCCTCGAGTCGCACCTCCGTTGTCACGTTCGCCATGGCCCCATTGAACACGATGCTCTCTTGGGGCAGCCATTCCAGCGATGCCCCCGCCTGCACCTCGAACACCAGCGACTGGCTCGCCGCCGGCCCCGACGAGCGGTACCACTTGCCGGCGCCCGGCGTGGTCAGCAGTGCCGCGCTCGATTCGCCGAGATTCACCGCAATCGCGAGCCTGTCCCCGCCGGCAATGCCACCCGGGGGATGCACCACGATGGTGTGGCACGTCGCCTCGCCTTCCGGGTAGAGGTTGCGCTGCACGCGCAACGGTCCCAGGTGCTCGCGCCTGGCCAGGACGGTACGGCCGCCGCTGCGCTCGTAACCCAGGGTCAGTCGCGCATCCCAGCAGGGCATGACTGCGGCAGAAGCGGGCGCAAGATCGCTGAGGTCCATGAAGACGGCATTCCCTGAATATTTTCGAGCCCGGATGCCTCCGGCGTGACCGATAGCGTAGCACCCCGGCATCCATCCGACGTCACTCAGATCGCGAGCATGCCCTTGACGTTCTCGGCGTCCATCTCGCTGCCCGGCCCGGCCTTGACCACCTCGCCGCGGGACATCACCACATAGTGGTCGGCCAGCTCGCGGGCGAAGTCGTAATACTGCTCGACCAGCAGGATGGCCATCTCGCCGCTCTGGGCCAGGGTCGAGATGACACGGCCGATGTCCTTGATGATGGAGGGCTGGATGCCTTCTGTCGGCTCATCCAGGATGAGCAGCCTGGGGCCGGCCGCGAGCGCCCGGCCGATCGCCAGTTGCTGCTGCTGGCCGCCCGACAGATCGCCGCCGCGCCGGTGGAGCATGTCCTTCAACACCGGGAACATGTCGAAGATCCGCGCCGGCACCTTGCCGCCACCCGGCTTGGAGGCCAGGCCCATGAGGAGGTTTTCTTCAACAGTCAGGCGGGGAAAGATTTCCCGCCCCTGCGGCACGTAGCCGATGCCCAGCCGCGCGCGCTCGTAAGGAGGCAGCGCCGAAATGTTCTTCCCATCCAGCATCAGTGATCCGGAACGGATGGGCAACAGGCCCACCAGGCATTTCAGCAGCGTGGTCTTGCCCACGCCGTTGCGACCCAGCACCGTGGTGCAGGCGCCCATGGGGATGTCGAAGGCGACATCGCGCAGGATGTGGGACCCGCCGTAGTACTGGTTCAATCCGGTGATGCTCAGCATGATTGATTCATCGTCCCACTCATCTGCCTAAATACACTTCGATCACGCGCTCATCGGCCTGCACCACGTCCATGGGACCTTCGGCGAGCACGCTGCCTTCGTGCAGCACCGTGACCGTGCGCGCGATGCGCCCGACAAAGTCCATGTCGTGCTCGACGACGATGAGCGAGTGCTTGCCTGCCAGCGTGTTGAACAGCTCCGCCGTTCGCTCGGTCTCGGAATCGGTCATGCCGGCGACGGGTTCATCGAGCAACAGTAGCCTGGGCTCCTGCATCAGCAACATGCCGATTTCCAGCCACTGCTTCTGGCCATGCGACAGGAGTCCAGCGGGACGGGAGGCCTCGTCGAACAGCCGGATCAGTGCCAGCGTATCGGCGATGCGGTCGAGCGCCGCCGAGTCCAGCTGCGCGCTCCAGGTGGCCTTGACGCGTTTGTCGGTCTTCATGGCCAGCTCGAGGTTCTCGAACACGCTGTGGTTCTCGAACACCGTGGGCTTCTGGAATTTGCGGCCGATGCCGGCGTGCGCGATCTGCGGCTCGGTCATGCGCAGGAGGTCGATGGTCTGGCCGAAGAACGCAGTGCCGGAATCGGGCCGCGTCTTGCCGGTAATGACGTCCATCATGGTGGTCTTGCCAGCGCCATTGGGACCGATGATGCAGCGCAGTTCCCCTGCCATGACGGTCAGGGTCAACTTGTTCAGTGCCTTGAAACCGTCGAAGGCCACGGTGATGTCGTCCAGGTAAAGGATGGGCCCGTGGGAAACATCCGGCCCGGCCTCGATGTCCTTGGCCACGCGCCCGTATTCCACCGGTGCATCACCGCTGGTGCCGTGGATCGGCTCAACGACGGACGTCGCGGCGTTCATGCGGCCGCCTTCTGCGCAGGCTCGGAACCCGCCGCCTTCGCCGACGTCGAGCGTGCCTTCCATTGTGCGAAGGCGCCGACCACACCCCTGGGCAGGTACAAGGTCACGGCAATGAAGATGGCGCCGAGGAAGAACAGCCAGTACTCGGGGAAGGCCACGGTGAACCAGCTCTTGGCACCGTTGACGAGGAATGCTCCGAGGATGGCGCCGACCAGCGAGCCGCGCCCGCCCACCGCCACCCAGATCGCGATCTCGATGGACATGGCCGGCGACATCTCGCCCGGATTGATGATCCCGACCTGCGGCACGTACAGGGCGCCGGCGATGCCGGCCAACACTGCGGACAGGGTCCAGATCGCGAGCTTGTACCAGAGCGGATCGTAGCCGGAGAACATGACGCGCGACTCGGCATCGCGAATGGCCGTGAGCACGCGCCCGAACTTCGAAGTCACGATGAAGCGCGCCAGCAGCAGCGTGGCGATCAGCACCACGCCGGTGATCACGAACAACGTCATGCGCATCTGCGGCGTCTGGATGGGAATGTCGAGGATGCGCTTGAAGTCGGTAAAGCCGTTGTTGCCGCCGAACCCGGTGTCGTTGCGGAAAAACAGCAGCATGAAGGCGAAGGTCATGGCCTGGGTGATGATGGAGAAGTACACCCCCTTGATACGCGAACGGAAGGCGAAGTAGCCGAACACGAAGGCCAGCACACCAGGCACCAGCACCACGAGCAGCAGCGCATACCAGAAATGATCGGTGAAGCTCCAGTACCAGGGATAGGCCTTCCAGTCGAGGAACACCATGAAGTCGGGCAGCGGGCTCTTGTAGACCCCGTCGAGGCCGATCTGGCGCATCAGGTACATGCCGAAGGCGTAGCCGCCCAGCGCGAAGAAAGCTCCGTGGCCGAGCGACAGGATGCCGGTGTAGCCCCAGATCAGGTCCATGGCGAGCGCGAGGATGGCAAAGCACATGATCTTGCCCAGCAGCGACACGCTGTAGTCGGACAGGTGCAGCGCGGCGCCTGCGGGCACGGCCAGGTTCAGCAGCGGCGCGATGAAGACGATAAGCCCGGCCGCGGCGGCAACACCGGCCCATCCGCGCGCGCCGTAAAGCGCGGGGCGTCCGGGCAAAGGCAATCCCGCTCGTGCCGTTGTTGCGTCACGCATCGGCGAACCTGCCTTTCAAGGCAAACAGGCCCTGTGGCCGCTTCTGGATGAAGATGATGATGAACACCAGCACGATGATCTTGGCAATCACCGCGCCCGCCCAGCCCTCGAGGAACTTGTTCACCACGCCAAGCCCCAGCGCGGCGTAGACCGTCCCGGCGAGCTGCCCCACCCCGCCCAGCACGACGACCATGAAGGAATCGACGATGTAGCTCTGGCCAAGATCGGGCCCGACGTTGCCGATTTGCGACAGCGCGCAGCCGGCGAGTCCCGCGATGCCCGAACCCAGGCCGAAGCACCAGGTGTCCACGCGCGCCGTGTGCACGCCCATGCAGCTGGCGATGGCGCGATTCTGCGTCACGCCGCGCACGAAGAGACCGAGGCGCGTGCGCGTCAGCGCTAGCCACACCAGGAGCAGCACCACGCCCGAAAAGCCGATGATGACGATGCGGCTGTAGGGCAGCACCACGTTGGACAGGAGCTCGACGCCGCCGGACATCCACACAGGATTTTCCACCTGCACGTTCTGCGCACCGAAGAGTGTGCGCACGCCCTGGATCAGCATCAGGCTGATGCCCCAGGTGGCAAGCAGGGTCTCCAGCGGCCGGCCATAGAGGAAGCGGATCACCACGCGCTCGAGCACCATGCCGACCAGCGCCGACACGATGAATGCCATGGGTACGGCGGCAAGCAGGTACCAGTTGAATGCCCCCGGCGCATGAGCGCGAAACAGGTTTTGCACCATGTAGGTGGTATAGGCGCCGATCATGATGAGCTCGCCGTGGGCCATGTTGATGACACCCATGAGGCCATAGGTGATGGCCAGACCCAGCGCCGCCAGCAGCAGGATCGAGCCCAGGCTCGCGCCGCTGAACACCTGGCCGATGCGCTGGCCGGTGACGAGGCGCCGCTCGACCGCTTCCAGGGAAATCTGCGCCTCGGCGCGTACCGCGGCGTCCGGCTCCGCCCACTCATCGCCCTTCTTCTCCAGGATGGCGAGCAATACCGTCTTGGTGCTGGAACTGCTGCTGCCGGCCAGTGCCTTCACTGCGGACAGGCGCACGGCGGCGTCGCTGCTTTTGAGCTGGACGGAGGCCTGGATGATCAACAGCAGCGCCTTGATTTCGGGATCGGACTCCTTCTCCAGCGCCTTGGCGAGAATCGGCAGCATGCCCTCGTCGGCACCGCCTTCCAGTGCCTTGGCCGCCGCAAGACGCGCCGTGCGGTCGGCAGAAACGAGCTTGAGGGCGGCGATGGCGGCTTCGATTTCGCGGCGCAGGCGGTTATTGAGGATGATGTCCTCCGCGCCCTCGGGCGGCGGAGCGATGTCCTTGCCGGTGACGGCATCGACAGCCTTGCCGTCGCGCACGATGATGGCTTGCTTGTTGGCCACCGTCTGCACCTTGCCGTCGAGCAGCAACAACAGGAAATTGAGGCCTTCGGGGTCGGCCGCGGCGACCACTTCGCCGACTGCGGCAATCTTGTCTTCGGTTTCGCCCAGCGCGAGCTTTTCAATCACTGACGCCGGAAGCGCCGCGCGCGTAACGCCCGGCAGCCACAGCGCCGAGGCAAGCACCGCCATCATGGCGATGCGCAGAAAAAGGGGCGGCAAGCGATACAGCGGGGTGCGCATGGGTTTTTCGTTGTTATGGAATCAGGGGTGCCACCAGAGCGGTGGCGGCACGTGCGCGATGCGCAGTTGCCGCCACCGGTGCTTCACTGACTTCGTTACTTCAATTACTTCGCAATGACCGTCTTGCCGTCCGGCTCATCCTTCTTCTTGTCGTTGCCGGCGATGAACGGGCTCCACGGCTGGGCCTTGACCGGGCCCTTGGTCTTCCAGACGACGTTGAACTGGCCGTCCGCCTTCACTTCACCGATGAACACGGCTTTGTGCAGGTGGTGGTTCTTTTCGTCCATCTTCGACGTGATGCCCGAAGGTGCCTTGAACGTCTGGCCGGCCATGGCTGCAATCACCTTGTCGACATCCGTGGTCTTGGCCTTCTCGACGGCCTGCTTCCACATGTAGATGCCGATGTAGGCTGCTTCCATCGGGTCGTTGGTGAGCGGCTTGTCCGCGCCGGGCAACTTCTTGGCCTTGGCGTAGGCTGCCCACTTCTTGGTGAACTCGTCGTTGGCAGGCGACTTGATCGACATGAAGTAGTTCCATGCCGCGAGGTGCCCGACCAGGGGCTTCGTGTCCACGCCGCGCAGTTCCTCTTCACCCACCGAGAACGCCACCACCGGCACGTCGGTCGCCTTCAGGCCCTGGTTGCCCAGTTCCTTGTAGAACGGCACGTTGGAGTCGCCATTGATGGTCGATACCACCGCCGTCTTGCCGCCGGCCGCGAACTTCTTCACGTCAGCCACGATGGTCTGGTAATCGCTGTGGCCGAACGGGGTGTACTTCTCGTCGATGTCCTTGTCGGCCACGCCCTTGGACTTCAGGAACGCGCGCAGGATCTTGTTGGTGGTGCGCGGATACACGTAGTCGGTGCCGAGCAGGACCCAGCGCTTGGCGGCGCCGCCTTCCTTGCTCATCAGGTATTCGACCGCCGGGATCGCCTGCTGGTTGGGGGCTGCACCGGTGTAGAACACGTTCTTCGACAACTCCTCGCCTTCATACTGGACCGGGTAGAACAACAGGCCGTTGAGTTCCTCGAACACCGGCAGCACGGACTTGCGCGACACCGACGTCCAGCAGCCGAAGGTCACTGCAACCTTGTCCTGCGACAGGAGCTGGCGTGCCTTCTCGGCGAACAGCGGCCAGTTGGAGGCGGGATCCACCACGACGGCTTCAAGCTTCTTGCCCAATACGCCGCCCTTGGCATTGATCTCGTCGATCGCCATCAGGGTCACGTCCTTGAGCACGGTCTCGCTGATGGCCATGGTGCCGGACAGCGAATGCAGCACGCCCACCTTGATGGTGCTCTGCCCGTATGCTGGCTGCAGCGCGCCGAGGGATAGCGCCGATGCAACTGCCGCTCCCACGGTAAATGATTTCAGAAAATGTCGGCGTTTCATTTGGTCGTGCCTCCGTTGAATGAGTAGATAGATCGTCGTCCCGTGTGCTCATGCAAGGTACAAACCGGATTGGAGGCCTGCACCGCGCGAGTCGGGTTACTCATTGCACAGGTCGTGCCATGTCCGGCCGCAGCTCCGAAGCACCGGCATCTACCTGATTAAAAACAACCGCCTAGAGGGATATCAGGGTGCCGGGGATGGGCGACAGGAATCAGGGGACGCGCCAGTGATACGCCGCTTTGGTGCACGCTAACCAAAACGGTGCGCGGCGATGCGGGAGGCAAGCATGGGGATGCGGATCGCGTGAAACAGCCGACCTGCTTGGGAAATGCCGCGGCACTGGCGCTGCGAGGCTTACCCCGCGGCGTTGCTGTCGCCGATCATTACCGGCCGAGAACTGCGCGTACACCCCTCATCAGGACTTCAGGATCGAAGGGCTTGGTGATGTAGCCATCGGCGCCGCCAGCCAAACCGTGCAACACGTCTTCACGCGTCGCCTTGGCGGTGAGCATGATGACTGGAATGGCTTTGAGCACCGGGTGCTGGCGAATCCGCGCCAGGACGTCGAATCCGTTGGCGTCCGGCAACATGACATCCAGCAGGATCGCATCCGGTGACGGGAGCGTGCGCAAGGCGTTGACGATCTCCGCCCGATTGCCCGCAACGCGCGGTGTATATCCGGCCTCGGTGAGCAGGAACCGCAGCATGCGTTGCATCTCGGGATCATCTTCGATCGCCAGAACGATGTCGGGTGGAGCCCCCTCGGGGCGTATCTTGTCGGCTGCCCGGCGCGCAATGCTCACGTAGTAGCCGTCCAGGCTCAGCTTGTGGGCACCGGCATCGGCTTCGCTTCCTGCGTTCGCAAGCGCCGCATCCGACGGCGCTTCGGGCTTGTTGCCGAAGAAATAGCTGAAATCGATCTCGACATCGAGGCTGCCGCGCGATAGTTCGATATACCCGTTGCTCGCCAGCGTCTGCGCCGCGCGCCTTGCCGCGGCATCGGCAAGATTGCCCGCCTTGGCAATCACTTCGCCCAGGTTCAGTTTGCCGTCGAAGAGAACCAGCAATTCAAGGGAGTCGGGAGGCAGTCGCGTGCTGCCGCCTTTGAGTTCATCGTTGCCTTGGTCCGTTGGGACAAAGACATCCTGCGTGTCAACGTGATCAATGCTCATGGGCCTGCCTGCGTTCAGGGGTTCGGTAAGCAATCCTTGTTATTCGAGCATAAAACCCATGGCCTCGCCCATGCGAATGGCCCGCTCGGGCGCCCAGTCCGGATTGAAGCGCAAGGTATCGCGAGGAAACAACAGCACCACGGTGGATCCGAGCAGGAAGCGCCCCATTTCCGCGCCGCGCTCCAGGAAAGCGCCGGCATCATGATATTGCCACTCCCTCAGCGCGCCAGGTCGCGGCGGGTTGACCACACCGTGCCAGACCGTGGCCATGCTGCCGACGATGGTTGCCCCGACCAGTGCCATGACAAAGGGGCCGCGCTCCGATTCGAAGACGCAGACCACGCGCTCATTGCGGGCGAACAGGCCGGGGACGCCGCGTGCGGTCGCAGGATTGACCGAATACAGGCTGCCGGGCACGTGGATCATGCGCCGAACGCGGCCGCCACAGGGCATGTGGATTCGGTGGTAGTCCCTGGGGCTGAGGTACAGGGTGGCAAAGGCACCGTCCTCGAACTGCGCCGCCAACGCGGCGTCCCCGCCCACCAGCGCGCGGGTCGTGTAGTCGTGGCCCTTGGCCTGGAAGATGCGATCGCCCGTGATGGGCCCGAACTGGCTGATGGCGCCGTCCACCGGGCAGACCCAAGGCGCATCGGCAAGGGGCCGCGCGCCCTCGCGCAATGGACGCGTAAAGAATTCATTGAATGTCGGGTAGTGCTCGATCGCCGGATGGGCCGCCTCCGTCATGTCCACGCCATACCTGGCGATGAAGCGTCGCACGGCGGCATGCGTCAAGGCCCCCCCGCGCGTGCCCGCCAGCGCGCCGACCGCGACTGTCAGGGCGTATTTGGGCAGCAGGGATTGAAGCAGGACGGAAAGACGATCATTCATGGCGGGCAAGGTGCTGACGTTGCACGCATTGTACTGGCTGGTGCCGGCCGAACCGCGTCAGGGCGCGCGCTTTACGCGCCTGGCCGAGAATGCATCAGCGCGATATTCGCAACCATGAACCTTCGCCGCGCGTAAAGATCGCGCGCAAAGACCGCCTGCGGGCTCCTTACCAATCCGTATGCCAGCCGGATTGCTTGCGAAACTCCAGGTACTTCACGCCTGCCGCGCCGGTGCTGATCTCTAGCGGCGTCCAGGCCGGCACGGATACGCCGGCGCCCGGCCGCAGGGGCTTGTCCCCGGCGCGCAGGCGCATCTCGCCCGACAGTACATAGATGATCTTGTCGGCATCCTGGCAATGGCGCGGGAAGTCCAGCGCTCCGTCGGTGGCCACGCTGATCATGCTGTAACCGTCCCCCGGGATCAAATGCAATGCCTGGTAGCGCAGGGCCTTCGCCAGTTCCGCCGGTGCGCTGCGCCCAAGGTCGCCCGGCCCCAGTCCCGTGCAGGTGATGGTGGGGCATGTCTCGGCATCGAAAAACACCGTCTTTCGCTTGTCGCCTTCCGGTTTTGACCATCCGGGAATGGCCGTTGGCGCGTTCGGCCCGGCCTTCGGTGCGTCCCTGACGGTGTATGCCGTGCGAAACGCGGGGATATCGCGAAACTCGAGAAAGCATCCGCCGGCGCGCCCGAACTGAACGTTGTACGGATTGCCGGCAGGCATGAACGCCCCATGCCCCGGGTGAAACCGGTGGTTGCCCATGCGCAATTCGCCGCGAATCACCAGCAGGAATTGATCGATATCGTGGTGATGCGTCGGGATGTAGAACCCGGGCGCGCAATCGACGCCATAGAGGCTGAGCGCATCCGCGGGCTCGACCAGCAGCGATGCGCGATGGATTTTCGACAGGAAGTCCTTCGCCCGTCCCACCAGGGGTTCGGCCGTCACCTTCTTCTCGTCCAGGATGCACACCCAGTCCGCATCATGCGTATCGAAGTGCCGCACGCCATGGCCCGAATCGGCCGCACCGGTGCCTGCTGCCTGGTTCATTGTCTCGCCCATTGTCTTGTCCTCTCCGAATAACGATGGTCGTATGCACGCTATCGTTGCCGATTTGACGGCGGATTGCAAAGTATTTTCTGCTTGAGGCAGCGTTCCGGCCAATGGTCACGCGCCAACCCTCACCACCCAACTGCACCCCATCTCCCCCATAATCCGGGCGAACCCTGCGATACGGGACACCGACATGCCTGACGCCGTTCCAAGCTTCCCCTTTGCCCGTTCCCACCCGCTGCAGCCGCCGCCACAGCTCATCCGGCTGCTGGCCGAGTCTCCGGTGTCGCAAGTCCGTCTGGAAAACGGGCAACGCGTGTGGCTGGTGCTGCGTCACGCCGATGTGCGCTCTCTAATGACCGACCCGCGGATCAGCGCCGACTCGACGCGGCCCGGTTTCCCGCCGATCGGGCCTTCCGGCGCCAATCCGAACCTGCGCACCTTTCCCAGGCGAGATCCCCCCGAGCACACCGCACAGCGCCGCATGGTTGCATCCGAATTCTCGCCCGAGCGTGTCGAGGCGCTCAGGCCAAGGGTGAAACGGATCGCATCCGACCTCATGGATGCCATGCTCAGCCGCACACCGCCCGTGGACTTCGTCCAATGCGTGGCCCTGCCACTGCCCACCCGGGTGATTTCGGGCATCTTGGGCGTGCCCTACGAGGACCATGACCTGTTCCAGGCATTCGAGGCGGCGGTCATGTCGCTCGATCCCGCCGAGTCGGCTCGCGGTGCGCGCGAGGAAATCGAGTACCTCGACCGGCTCGTCAAAGACAAGGCCGCGCATGGCGATGACGACCTGATCAGCCGCTTGATCGCCGAACAGGTCCGACCCGGGCACCTGACGCACGAAGAACTCGTGCGCATGGTGCGCACTTTGCTGAGTGCCGGCCACGAAAGCACCGCGAACATGACCGCGCTCAGCGTGCTGAGCCTGCTGCTCGACCCGGCATCACGCGAGCAGCTTCGGGGTGACCCGGGACTCGCCGGCAATGCGGTGCTGGAACTGCTGCGCATGCACAGCATCTTTCATCTGTTCTCACCGCGCGTCGCCATTGCGGACATCGCCGTGGGCGGGAACACCATCCGCGCAGGCGAAGGCGTGATCCTGTCGCTGCTCGGAGCCAACCACGACCCGCGAGCCTTTCCCGATCCGCACAAGCTGGACCTCACGCGCGACGCGCGCCAGCAAATGGCACTCGGGTTCGGCGCCCACCATTGCCTGGGGCAGGGGCTGGCCCGCATGGAACTGGCAGAGATCGTGCCGATGGTGTTCGAGCGCGCGCCGGGCTTGAAGCTGGCAGTACCCTTCGAATCGCTGCGGTTCAGGACCGACAAATCCACCTATGGCGTCCATGAACTGCCGGTGACCTGGTAGGTAACCGGCGAGAACCTGATCAGGACTCCGGCTTCAGGCCAGCCGCCTGCAGCACGCGCCCGAATTTCTCGAAGTCGGTCGCGATGCGCCGGGTAAAGTCTTCCGGCGTGCCGCCACCGGACTCCACGCCGTTGTTCGCCATGAGTTGTTTCCACTCGGCTGTCTGCATGATGGCGCGCAGCTCCGCGGTGAGGCGTGCATGGGCCTCGGCCGGGGTGCCGGCGGGCGCGGCCAGGCCCGTCCATGACTCCAGTTCGAACCCGGGCACCGTCTCCGAGATGGCGGGAATCGCTGGCAGCGAGGCAAGCCGCTCGCGCGAAGTCACGCCGACGGCCCGCAGCCGCCCGCCTTCGATCAGGGCCTTGGGCGAGGCATAACTGTCAAAGGAAAAACTCACATCGCCTCCCGCCACGGCGCGATGCATTTCAAGCGCGTCCTTGAACGGCACGTTGCTGATGGCCGTGCCGGTCATCTGCTTCAGCAACTCGGCCGCCAGGTGCGTCGCACTGCCGTTGCCGATGGAGCCGACGAACAGCTTGCCCGGATTGGACTTTGCATAGGCAATCAATTCGGACATGGTCCTGGCGGGGAAGCCCTGCGCCACCGTGAGCACCATCGGCCCTGAGTACATCAGTGAAATGGGGGCAAAGTCCTTGCGGATATCGAAGGGGAAATTCTTCACCAGAAAGGGTTGCGCCACCAGCGCGGAGGCAAGGTTGCCGATGGTGTAGCCGTCGGGAGTCGCCTGCCTGAGCGCATTGGCGCCGATCACCGCGCTCGCGCCCGGGCGGTTTTCAACGACGACGGGTTGCTTCACCCGGTCAGCGAGGCGAATGCCGAGAAAGCGCGTGGTCGTATCGGCCGCGCTGCCTGGAGCGAACGGCACGATGATCCGAACGGCCCGGTTAGGAAACTCCTGGGCGGATACGCGCCAAGGCAACCCGCCCGCCGCCAGCATGAACCCCGCAGTCGCAACTGCAACCAGTAATTTCTGTCCACACGATCGCATCACTGACCTCTTTCCGGAATGGGGCGTTCATCCTGCAATTGTTTGGTGGGCCCACCTTCCACCGAATAATGATTTTATCATCATGATTTAAATGAATAGTTTGCTTTTGTATATATTTTTATATGCCCAACTGTATGCCCCTAAAGCGTTGCTTGGAGCAGGGGAGGCAGACAAATGTCTACCACTTTGCCTTACGCCACTCCCACGGCGGCACTGGCTTGTCATCAACACTATCGGTTACGTTCAATGCCGATCAAACCATTACGGTCCTGCCAAGAATTTTTGAAACGCTTTTGCCTGTGGGCTTGTCTGCCGCACAACTCCGACCCGATGACTCGGCGTCAAGCCTAATTCTTTCATTAGCTGTACGACGCGATTTAAGGCTTTATCCGCCATCGAAAAGTACAG